>WHSM01000007.1 GCA_009380105.1 Micromonosporaceae bacterium | reverse complement strand
CTGCCGTCGCCGCCCCACCGCCAGTCGTGGAACGGGCAGGCCACCTCGTCGCCTTTGACGCTGCCCTGGGTCAGGTCGCCGCCCATGTGGCGGCAGTGACCGTCGAGCACGTGCAGCTCTCCGTGCGAGTCGGCGAAGACCACGAGCTTGGCGCCGAACGCCTCGATCGCGTGCGGCTTGCCGTCCCGGAAGGATTCCGCGAGACCCAGGCAGTGCCAGCCGCGGGCGTACCGGGCGGGAGGCGCGCCGACGTCGATGACCCGCACCGCAGGCTCCGCGTTGCCCGGGGCCTTGTGGTTCGTCTGAGTCATCGCGCCCTCCTGGAGCTGCTCTCGGGCCTCCAATACTGGAACACGTTACAGTTTTCGTCTAGTCTCATGGAAGCGCCGTCGTGGTATAGATTTTAGAACACGTTTCAGTCTATGAGCGAAGCGAGGCGGGCGCATGAGCGATGTCGCGGACGTCCTGGCCGGGGTGGCGGAGCTGCTGCCCGGATTCCGGGAGAAGGCGCAGGAGACCGAAGACGCGCGGCGGATCTCCGAAGAGTCGGTCAAGGCGCTCACCGACACCCGGTTCTTCAAGCTCCTGCAACCCGCGCGACACGACGGCCTGGAAGCGAGCCCGGTCGACTTCTACCGCGCGGTGCGGATGATCTCCAGCGCATGCGGCTCCACCGGCTGGGTGTCCTCGGTGCTCGGGGTGCACCCGTGGCAGTTGGCGCTGTTCGACGCCCGCGCCCAGGACGAGGTCTGGGGCTCGGGGGGCGCGGGCGCCGACCCGCTGATCTCGTCCTCGTACGCCCCCATGGGCCGCGCGAAGCCGGTCGACGGCGGGTTCCAGTTCTCCGGGCGGTGGAGCTTCTCGTCCGGGTGCGACCACGCCCAGTGGGTTTTCCTCGGCGGGCTGGTGCTCGGTGAGGACGGCAACCCGGTCGACTTCCGGACGTTCCTGCTGCCGCGCGCCGACTACGAGATCGACGACGTCTGGGACACCATCGGCCTGCGCGGCACCGGCAGCAACGACATCATCGTCTCCGACGTGTTCGTGCCGGACCACCGCAGCCTGTCCTTCATGGACACCGGCCGGTGCACGTGCCCAGGCCAGGACGTCAACACCGCGCCGCTCTACCAGCTGCCGTTCGCCTCGGTCTTCTCGTGCTCGATCTCGGTTCCGGTGATCGGGATGGCGACCGGCGCCTATGAGGCGTACGTCGGCTACACCAAGGAGCGGGTGCGCGCCTCGACCGGTGGCAAGGCCGCCGACGACACCTTCAACCAGGTGCGGATCGCCGAGGCGGCCGGCACGTTGGACGCGGCGGTGTTGCAGATCGAACGCGACATCACCGAAGAGCTCGCGCACGCGGCCCGGGGCGAGAAGATCCCGCTCGCGCTGCGGGTGCAGGTGCGACGCGACCAGGTCAACGCCACCGGCGCCGCGATCGCGGCTGTGGACCGGCTCTTCGAGAGCGCGGGCGGCCGCGCGCTGCGTGTCGGCACGCCGATCCAGCGGTTCTGGCGCGACGCGCACGCCGGCCGGGTGCACGCGATCAACGACCCGGAGAAGGCGCTGGCGATGTACGGGCAGTTCGAGTTGGGCCTCAGAGTCCAGGACGCGTGGGTGTGATGACAGCGGTCATGACCTTCGAGTCGACCAGCCGGCAGGTGGACGTCGGCGGGTTCTCGCTCAACTGTCACGAGGCTGGCCCGGAAGACGGCACGCCGTTGGTGCTGCTGCACGGCGGCGGGCCGGGCGCCTCGGCGTGGAGCAACTTCGGCCGCAACCTGCCGGTGCTGGCGTCGCGGTTCCGGGTGATCGCGGTCGACCAGCCCGGCTTCGGGCATTCCGACAAGCCCGAGATCGAGGGGCAGTTCTTCACCTTCAGCGCCGACGCGCTGGCCCGGCTCTTCGACGCGCTCGGGATCGAGCGCGCGCACGTGGTCGGCAACTCGCTCGGGGGCGGCACGGCGGTGCGGTTCGCGCTGCGGCACCCTCGCCGCGCGGGGCGGTTGGTGCTGATGGCGCCCGGCGGCCTGAACCTCAGCGTCTTCTCGCCCGACCCGACGGAGGGCATCAAGAAGTTGTACGCGTTCGCCGCGCCGCCCGGCCCGTCGAAGGAGAAGCTCGCCGAGTTCCTGCGGGCCCTGGTCTACGACGCCTCGCTGGTCACCGACGAGCTGGTCGAAGAGCGGTTCCGGGTCGCGGCCGATCTGTCGTCGCTGCGCGCCATGGCGTCGATGGGCCGGTCGTTCACCGATCCAGCGACGTACGAAGAAGGAATGCTCTGGCGCGAAGCGCACCGGCTGCGGCAGCGGGTGCTGCTCATCTGGGGCCGCGAGGACCGCGTGAACCCGCTCGACGGAGCGCTGGTCGCGTTGAAGCTGATCCCGCGCGCGCAGCTGCACGTCTTCGGGCGCTGCGGCCACTGGGCGCAGCTGGAGAAGTTCGACGAGTTCAACCGCCTCGTCAGCGATTTCGTGGAGGCGCCGTGAGCGAGCGTGGCGAGAGGCGCAGCGGCATCCGGTCGTTGGGATACCTGCGCGTCGAGGCGACCGACATGCCCGCGTGGCGGGAGTACGGCCTGAAAGTGCTCGGCATGGTGGAAGGTCGCGGCGGCGACCCCGACGCGCTCTACCTGCGGATGGACGACTTCCCGGCGCGGCTGGTGATCGTCCCGGGCTCCCGCGACGGGCTCTCCGCTGTCGGCTGGGAGACCGCTGACGCGGCCGGCCTGGACTCGGTGCGGCGGCGGCTGGAGGCGGCCGGCGTGGCGTACAAGGAAGCCACCGCCGAAGCGCTGGCCGACCGGAAGGTGGACGAGCTGATCTCGTTCCAGGATCCGTCCGGCAACGTGCTCGAAGTCTTCCACGGCGTCGCGCTGCAGCACCGCCGCGTCGTCAGCCCGTACGGGCACCGCTTCGTCACCGGTGAGCAGGGGCTCGGCCACGTGGTGCTCTCCACCCGCGACGACGCCGAGGCGCTGCACTTCTACCGCGACGTGCTCGGGTTCCGGCTGCGCGACTCGTTCCGGCTCCCGCCTGTCGCCGTGGGCCGGCCGCCGGACGGCCCGCCCGCATGGCTGCGCTTCTTCGGCTGCAACCCGCGGCACCACAGCCTCGCGTTCCTCCCCATGCCGACCCCGAGCGGGATCGTGCACCTGATGGTCGAGGTGGAGACCTCCGACGACGTCGGCCTCTGCCTCGACCGGGCGCTGCGCCGCAAGGCGCCGATGTCGGCGACCCTGGGCCGGCACGTCAACGACCTGATGCTGTCCTTCTACATGAAGACGCCGGGCGGGTTCGACGTGGAGTTCGGGTGCGAAGGGCGGACCGTCTCCGACGAGAGCTGGATCGCGCGGGAGAGCACCGCCGTGTCGTTGTGGGGTCACGACTTCAGCATCGGGGCGCGGCAGCAGTGACCACTAAGATCGCTCAGGTGGTCGATGCCGACGCTTTCCGTGCCACGCTGGGGCACTTCTGCACCGGCGTCACAGTGATCACCGCCGCTGGCGACGGCGGCCCGGCGGGGTTCGCGTGTCAGGCGTTCGCGGCGTTGTCGCTGGACCCGCCGCTGGTGCTGTTCTGCCCCAGCGTGAAGTCCCGCACCTGGCCGGCCATCGAGCGCGCCGGCCACTTCTGCGCCAACGTGCTCGCCCACGACCAGCGCGAGGTGAGCACGATCTTCGGCAGGTCGGGCGTGGACAAGTTCGCGTCGGTTCCCTGGCATCCCGCGCCGTCCGGGGCGCCGGTGCTCGACGGCGTGCTCGCGTGGGCGGACTGCGCCCTGGAGACGGTGCACACGGCCGGTGACCACCACATCGTGACCGGCCGGGTCACGGCGCTGGGGGAGACCCGGGACGAACGGCCGCTGCTGTTCTACCGCGGCGCGTACACGGCGACCGAGGAAGCAGAGCCGACCCCGGGCGTCCTCGACAACCTGATCACCTGGTCCCGCCACGACGGCTGGATCTGAGGGCGCCGATCGCGCAAGAACGTGGGCTACGGCGCGTACATCGTGGAAAGGTCGACGAGGGCCGCGTCGGCGCGGTCGTCGCAGGCGGCGCGTAGCTGGGCGTCCGCTCCGCGACGCGCGAAGATCACCAAGTGGGCTCGGTCCGCGCGCACTCCCCGCTCGAGGAGCACGCGGCGGATGTGGTCGAGTCGCTCCAGATCCCTGACAGTGCGCGGCTGCTGTGAGTGTTTCACCTCTCCGAGGAGTCTCACGACGGCGCCTTGGCTGCGGGCCAGTTCGCCGTCTGCGAGCGCGACGACGTCCAACTCATGCCTGGCGTGTCCCCGCGCGTCGTTGATCACTGTGGGGCCGACCGGGCCGAATTGTTCTCCGAAGAACTCGGTCGCGGCACGGCTGGCGCACCAGGCGCGCGCCAGGTGTTCGAAATGCGGCCCGAGCACGCCGGAGGCGAAGGTGTTCGCCGAAGCCCGCCACACCTCGGCGGCCCGTCGTTCTTCCAGCATGGCGATGCGCGGCCGGCTGATGGCCTGTTGAAAGCGGACTATGGGATCCGCCAGGCGCAACTGGGCCCGCCGATGCAGGAGGACGTCCTCCACGCGGTTGACGAACCCGGCCTTCTCCAGCACGGCCAGCGGATGCGCCAACGCCTGGGCGGGCCGTCCGACGATCGCCCCGATCTTGGAGGGCGTGGTGGCGCCGCGGCTGATGGCCGTGAGCACCGACTGGTACAGGGCGCGGTCGGTGATACGCGGGTCTTCGCGTAACAGATAATCCGTCTCGTCGAACAGCGCGTGCGACGGGTCGAGCACGCTGTGAGCGAGCCAACCACCGAGTTCAGCGACCGATCCCGGCGGCGGCTCGGCGATCAGATCTTTGTATCCTGGCGTGCCGCCCAGCACGGCGTTGAGGTGGAACGCCAGGTCCGGGTCGCTGACCCCCCAGAAGGCTCCCGCGTCAGAGAACGAGAACGGCTGCAGGCACATGTCCAACATCGCTCGACCGCGCAGCGCCTTCGCTCCCGACAGCAGCTCGGACATCACGGCCAACGCCGACCCACACACGATCACTCGCACCGGCGGCGCCGCCGAGTCGTCCCGAGACTCGTCGTAGAGCAGTTGAAGCACCGACGGCAACTCTGGTGAATGTCCAAGCACATGCGGCAGTTCGTCGATGACCAACACTGGTGGCGTGCCGGCCAGTCGAGCCGCCTGTGGCATGGCGGTCAACACCCCGCGCAACGCCGCGTCCCAGCTGTCGAATGTCATGCTTCCGGCGGGCAGGCCGAACAGTCCTCGAGCGGCGGCGGCAGCGAAACGCTCGAGTGCCAGACGGCGCTCCTCCTGCACGGCCATGAAGTACAAGCCACCGGTGGCCTCGACCAACCGGCGTAGTAGGAACGACTTCCCTTGCCGCCTTCGGCCGTACACGACACCAAGGCGCATGCCTGGGCCGGGAGCCTGGAGGAATCTCCCCAGGTCCGACCATTCCTGATCGCGATCGAACACGCCTCTGGGCTTGATCACCAAACTAGTATAACTACAGTTAGTCTAATTGGAGTTATACAGACGTCCGTCGGTCTCGCCGCATGGGCGCGTCAACGGTCACAGTCTGGTGAGTTGGGCCGACAGCCGAGCCACGTGGTCGCCTGGGGCGCCGAAGAGCCTCGTGCTGCCGTGGGCGCGCTTGAAGTACAGGTGCGCGTCGTGCTCGGCCGTGATCGCGATCCCGCCGTGCAGCTGGATCATCTCAGCGGCCACCTGCTGCAGCGCTTCCGAGCACCACACCTTCGCGACGGCCGCGTAGTCGCCGGGGTCCCCTGCCGCCGCGTACGCCGCTGAGCGCGCCGTCTCGACCAGCACGTGCATGTCGGCCATCCGGTGCTTGAGCGCCTGGAACGTCCCGATCGGCTGCCCGAACTGCACCCGGGTCCTGGCGTGCTCGACCGTCAGCTCCAAGGCGCGGGCCGCGGCGCCGACCTGCTCGGCGGCGAGCGCGGCGCAGGCGATGTCACGTACCCGGTCGAGGTCGGGAGCGCCGAGGCGTCGCGCCGGCGTCCCGTCCAGCCGCACCCGCGCGAGCCGGCGCGTGGGGTCCATCGTCGGGGTCGCCTCACACCGCGCCGCGCTCGGCTCCACCTCGAACAGTGCGACGTGATCGGCAAAGGCGCCGCCCGCCACGCCCGGGTCGCCGGAGCGCGCCGCGACCAGCAGGATGTCGGCGACATTGCCGTCGAGGACGTAGTGCACCTGGCCATCCAGGCGCCAGCCGTCGGGGGGCTTGGCCGCAGTGACCACCGGGGCGCCCCAGTCGCCGGCGGCGCCAGTCCAGGCGAGCGCCGCGACCCGGGAGCCGTCCGCGATCCCGGGAAGCAGCCGGGCACACGCCTCGTCGTTTCCCGCGCTCAGCAGCCCTTGCGCGGCGAGCACTCCGGATCCGAGCATTGGGCTCGGCGCCAGCGGGCGGCCGAGCTCTTCGAGCACGAGCGCCGTCTCGACCAGGGTCGCCCCGGCGCCGCCGTACCGCTCGGGGATGCTCAGCCCGGCGACCCCGACCTGCCCGCACAGCAGGTCCCAGAGCCTCTCGTCGAACCCCCGCGGCTCCGTCAGGACGCGCGCACCGCCGCACTGGTCGCGTGGCGGGTCAGCAGGCTGCGCACCGTCTCCTGGAGCGCCCGCTGCTCGTCAGTCAGCCCGCCGCTCAAGCCCCCGGGCCGCCCGCTGCTCAACCCGCCGCGCACAGCGCCTCCCGCACCCGGGTCCGGTGCCAGCGCGAAGTGCCCCACGCCGAGACCAGCGCCCGCACCTTCGTCAGCCAGAGGCTGAGATCGTGCTCGGCGGTGTAGCCGATCGCCCCGTGGACCTGCAGCGCGACCCGCGCCGCCCGGTACGCCGCATCGCCCGCCGCTACCTTCGCCGCCGAGATGTCCCGCGCCGCTGTCGCAGAGTCGCTGGCGAGCGCGACCGCGGCTCCGTACACCAGTGGGCGCGCCATCTCCAGGCCGACGAGCACGTCCGCGAGCTGGTGCTTGACCGCCTGGAACGCTCCGATCGGCCGTCCAAACTGGCGCCGCTGTCGCGCGTACGCCACAGTGGTGTCGAGCAGCGACCGGCCGGCGCCGACCAGTTGCGCGGCGCAGGCGAGCGCGCCGGCATCGAGGCCGCGTGCCGCGCCGACGTTAGTGGCGAGCGGCTGGGCTGCCGTGACGACGAACAGCCGCCGAGCCGGGTCCACAGAGGTCAGCGGACGCCCGACGTGCCCCGACCGAAGCGAGTCACCGTCGACCACCAGGACCGGGTCGGCGAGGTCGGCGTCCAGCGCGTACGGCACATGAGGCGGCAGCACCAGACTCGCCAGGGTCTTCCCGGCCGCGATCCCAGCCAGCCAGCGCCCGGCCAACCCCGAGTCAGCTGCGCCCGAGCCGGCCGCCTGAGCGCCGGCCAGCAGTGTCGGCACGACGACCAGGGACTCGACCAATGGCCCCGGCACAGCGTGCCGGCCGAGCTGCTCGAACGCCACCGTCACTTCGACCAGCCCGGCTCCCAGGCCGTCGTACGCCTCCGGCGCCGTCAACCCGGTCACCCCGACGTCGGCGAGCCGCCGCCACAGCGCCAGGCCCGGGCCGTGGTCGCCGGCTGCCCACGCCCGCGCTGCCCGAGGCGTGTCGGCCTCCGTGAGCAGGGCGTCCACGGTCGCCCCAAACTGCTCCTGCTCGGATGACAGCGCGAACCTCACCCCCGCGCCTCCTTCGGCAGGCCCAGCAGTCGCTCGGCGACGATGTTGCGCTGGATCTCGTTCGTGCCCGCGTAGATCGGGCCGGCGAGCGCGAACAGGTAGCCGTCCAGCCACGGCGACGCCAGCTCGCCGTCGGCGCCCAGCAGGTCGAGCGCGGTCTCGTGCAGCGACATGTCCAACTCGGACCAGAACAGCTTCCCGACGCTCGACTCCGCCCCCAGCGAGCCTCCTGCCAGCAGTCGGCTCACGGTGGAGAAGGTGTGCAGTTGGTACGCCCGCGCCCCGATCCACGCGTCGACCACCCGATCGGCGAGCGCGTCGTCCGGACGGTCCGCCGGCGCCTTGCACGACGCCGGCGCGTCGCCCGAGGCGGACCGCCACAGCGACACCAGCCGCGACGCCGCCGCCAGGAACCGGCCAGGGCTGCGCAGCGACAATCCGCGCTCGTTGCTCGCGGTGCTCATCGCGACCCGCCAGCCGTCCCCTACCGCGCCCAGCACGTCGGCGTCCGGCACGAACACCTCGTCCAGGAAGATCTCCGCGAACCCTGGCTCACCGTCCAACTGCGGAATCGGCCGCACCGTCACACCGGGCGCCCGCAGGTCGAAGAGGAAGTACGTCAGCCCACGGTGCCGCGACGCGGAAGGATCCGTGCGGAACAGCCCGAACCCCCGGTCGGCGTGCACAGCCCGGCTGCTCCAGGTCTTCTGGCCGCTCAACAGCCAACCCCCGTCGACCGGCGCCGCCCGGCTGCGGAGCGCCGCGAGGTCGCTGCCGGCCTCCGGCTCCGACCACGCCTGCGCCCACACCTCGTCGGCGCGCGCCATCGGCGCCAGGTACCGGTCCCGTTGCGCCGGAGTGCCGTGCGCGAACAGCGTCGGCGCGAGCAGGAAGATGCCGTTCTGGCTCACCCGGCCCGGAGCGCCGGCCGCGTGGTACTCCTCTTCGAAGATCAGCCACTCCACCAGCCCCGCGTCACGGCCGCCGAACTCCGAGGGCCACGCCACGACCGACAGCCGCGCGTGACATAGCTGACGCTCCCAGGCGCGGTGCGCTTCGTACCCCTCAGGAGTGTCCATGGAGGGCAACGGCGCGCGCGGCAGGTGATCGGCGAGCCAGGCACGGACCTCGTCGCGGAACGCGACGGTCTCGGCGTCGAGGTCAAGATCCACCGGTGGCGTCCCTGGAAGCGGCGGCGTCCCTCATGGCGCGGGCGTCCATCCCGGCGAGCGAGTCCTCGCCCACCTCGGCGTTGTGGGAGTGCGCGAAGTGGTGTAGCCCGAACACCGAGTCCATGCCGGCGCGCAGGCCCATCTGGTCCTCGGCCTGGTTCACCGCGCGCTTGGTGAGCGCCAGCCCGAACCGGGGCATGTCGGCGATGCGGTTCGCCAGGGCGAGCGTCGACTCTTCGAGCGAAGAGCGCGGCACGACCCGGTTGACCATGCCGTGCTCCAGCGCCCATTCGGCGGAGAAGCGCTCGCCGGTGAACAGGAACTCCTTCGCCGCCCGCGGCCCGAGCACCCACGGGTGGGCGAAGTACTCCACGCCCGGGATGCCCATCCGCACCACCGGGTCGGAGAAGAACGCGTCGTCCGAGGCGACGATCAGGTCGCAGACCCAGGCCAGCATCAGGCCGCCGGCGATGCACGCGCCCTGCACCATCGCGATGGCCGGCTTCGGGATCTCACGCCAGCGGCGGCACATCCCGAGGTATACCTCCAGCTCGCGGGCGTACCGTTGGTCGCCGCCGGGCTTGTCGACGTGCGTCCACCACATGACGGCTCTGCGGTCGTACGCGACGTCGACGTCCCGGCCCGGGGTGCCGATGTCGTGCCCGGCCGAGAAGTGCTTGCCGGCGCCGGCGAGCACGATCACCTTCACCTCGTCGTCGTCCACGGCCCGCGCGAATGCGGCGTCCAGCGCGTAGGTCATCTCGGAGTTCTGCGCGTTGCGGTACTCGGGGCGGTTCATCGTCACGATCGCGACCGGCCCTTTTCGTTGGTACGTCACCGTCATGCCGCGCCCTCCCGGAGCACTCGTTTGAGGATCTTCCCGGTGGCGTTGCGCGGCAGTTCGGCGACGAACTCGACGTGCCGGGGGGCCTTGTAGTTCGCGAGCCGCTCCCGGCAGTGCTCGATGACGCGGTCCTCGGACAGCGCCGCGCCCGGCCTGGCGATGATGTAGGCCTTCCCGACCTCGCCGAGCCGCGTGTCCGGCACGCCGATCACCGCCGACTCCGCGACCCCGTCCAGCCGCGCGAGTGCCTGCTCCACCTCGGCCGGGTAGACGTTGAAGCCGCCGCAGATGTACATGTCCTTGAGCCGGTCGGTGAGCTTCAGGTAGCCGCGCTCGTCCAGCGTGCCGACGTCGCCGGTGCGCAGCCAGCCGTCGCTGTCGATAGCGGTCGCTGTGGCGTCGGGGTCGTCGAGGTAGCCCAGCATTGTGTTCGGCCCGCGCAGCAGGACCTCGCCGGTCCAGGCGTCGAGGCGGACCTCGAAGTCGGCGGTCGCGCGGCCGCAGGTGTTCGCGACGGTCTCGGGGTCGTCGTCCGGCCGGCACATGGTGGCGACGACCGCTTCGGTCAGCCCGTACGCCGTCAGCACCGTGTCGAAGCTCAACTCCCGCTGCATCCGCTCCACCAGCGCGACCGGCACCGTCGCGGCGCCGGTGACGGCCAGGCGGAGGCTGGTCAGGTCTCGGGCGTCGCGGTCCGGCGCGTCGAGCATCGAGGAGTAGATCGTCGGCGGCCCCGGCAGCACGGTGATCTTCTCGGCCGCGACCAGGCGCATCGCCTCCGCCACGTCGAACACCCGCTGCGGCACGAGGGTCGCCCCGGTGACCAGGCACGCCGCGATGCCGGCCTTGTAGCCGAAGCTGTGGAAGAACGGGTTGATCACCAGGTAGCGGTCCTCAGCGGTTACCTCGCCGCATGCGGCCCAGGCCCGCGCCACGGCGAGCACCTGCCGGTGCGCGCTCATCGCTCCCTTGCTGCGGCCCGTGGTGCCCGAGGTGAAGAGGATGTCGCTGACCTGATCGGGCGTCACCGCGTCTGCCCTGGCTTCAACCCTTTCTGTGGGTACGGAGTCAGCCCGCCCCAGGAACGAGTCCCACTCCGGCTCGTCGGTCTCGACGGGGATTCGCACTGCGATCCCCGGCACGCCGCCGGGCGCCGTCTCGTGGAGGGCCGCGAGCCGGTCGGCGCCGAGGAACGTGCCCGCGACGAAGAGCGCTCTGGCCCCGGTGCGTTCCAGGATGTCGAGCGCCTCGGCTGCGGTGAAGCGGGTGTTGATCGGGACGAGTGTGGCGCCGGCGTAGAGGGCGCCGAGCGCGATCCGTACCCAGTGATGGGTGTTCGGCGACCAGATCGCGACCCGGTCGCCCGGCTCGACGCCGTGCCCGATGAGCGCGGCCGCCGTGGCGCGGACCGCGTCGTGGAGCTCGCGCCAGGTGAGGCGGACGTCGCCGTCGGCCAGCGCCTCGGCGTCGTGCCGTTCGGCAGCGGCTCGCAGGGCGGCCGGGATGGTCTGCGGCTCCGTGGTCACCGGGTCCGTGGTCACCGCGCCTCCTCCCGGTTTCGCTCTGCCGCTCACCGTCGCCGCATCTACCTAGCAAGTGCTTGGTAGGCTAACGTAACCCACGTGACCGACTCAACCTTCCGCCGCGAGCTGCGCGAATGGCTCGCCGACAACCTCGTCGGCGAGTTCGCGAAGCTGCGCGGGCTCGGCGGCCCGGGCCGGGAGCACGAGGCGTACTCCGAAAGGCTCGCCTGGAACCGTCACCTCGCCGCAGCGGGTTGGACCTGCCTCGGCTGGCCGGCCGAACACGGCGGCCGCGACGCCACGCTCGCACAGCAGGTGATCTTCCACGAGGAGTACGCCCGAGCCTCCGCCCCCGCGAAGGTCAGCCACGTCGGCGAGGAGTTGCTCGGCCCGACGCTGCTCGCGTTCGGCAGTCGCGAGCAGCGGGAACGGTTCCTGCCGAAGATCGCCTCGGTCGAGGAACTGTGGTGCCAGGGCTACTCCGAGCCGGGGGCCGGCTCCGACCTCGCCGCCGTCGTCACGTCCGCCCGACTGGACGACTCGGGCGGCTCGGGCGGGTCGGGCGACTCCGGCGCCGGCGAGTGGGTCGTCACCGGGCAGAAGATCTGGACCTCGCTCGCCCACGTCGCCGACTGGTGCTTCGTGCTGGCGCGCAGCACCGCCGGGTCGCGGCGTCACGAAGGGCTGTCGTACCTGCTGGTGCCGATGCGTCAGGACGGCGTGACCGTGCGGCCGATCCGGCAGCTCACGGGCGACTCCGAGTTCAACGAGGTGTTCTTCGACGGGGCGCGGACGGCGGCCGGCAACGTCGTCGGCGAGCCGGGCGACGGCTGGAAGGTCGCGATGGCCACACTGGGCTTCGAGCGCGGGGTGGCGACCCTCGGCCAGCAGGTCGGGTTCCGGCGCGAGCTGGCCGGGATCGTGGAGCTGGCCCGGCGCAACGGCGCCCTCGACGACCCGGTGCTGCGCGACCAGCTCACCCGCGCCTGGGTCGGGCTGCGGGTGATGCGGGCGCACGCGCTGCGCACGCTTGGCGGCCGCGGGTCCGGCACGTCCGTGGGGTCTGACGGCGGGGCCGCGTCGGTGGCGAAGTTGCTGTGGGCCGGCTGGCACAAGAAGTTGGGCGAGCTGGCGATGGAGGTGCGCGGCGCGTCCTCGATGGTCGCCGAAGGCGGTGAGTTGGACGAGTGGCAGCGACTGTTCCTGTTCAGTCGCGCCGACACCATCTACGGAGGGTCAGACGAGGTGCAGCGCAACATCATCGCCGAGCGGGTGCTCGGCCTGCCGAGACAGGCCCGGCCATGACAGTGCCGGCTTACCCGGCCGGGCGGAGCCTGCTCGCCGGCAAGTCCGTCGTGGTCACCGCGGCGGCCGGGACCGGCATCGGATCAGCCGTGGCGCGACGCTGCCTGGAGGAGGGCGCCCGGGTCCTGGTCAGCGACCACCACGAGCGCCGGCTCGGCGAGACGGCGGCGAAGCTGGCCGCAGAACACGGCGACCGGGTGGCCTCAGCGGCCTGCGACGTGACGTCCGAGGAGCAGGTCCAGGCCCTGGTCTCGACCGTTGTGGAGCGGTTCGGCCGGCTCGACGTGATGATCAACAACGCGGGGCTGGGCGGCACGCGGTCCGTGGTCGACATGACCGACGAGGAGTGGTCGCGGGTGCTCGACGTGACCCTCAACGGCACGTTCCGCTGCACCCGCGCGGCGCTACGCCAGATGGTCGCGCAGGCCGGAACCGGCGACGGCGGCGCCCCGGGCGTGGTGGTGAACAACGCTTCCGTGGTCGGGTGGCGGGCGCAGGCCGGGCAGGCGCACTACGCCGCCGCGAAGGCCGGGATCATGGCGTTGACGCGCTGCGCCGCGATGGACGTGGCTGAGCACGGCATCCGGGTCAACGCGGTCGCGCCCAGTCTCGCGATGCACCCGTTCCTCGCCAAGACCACCACGGACGACCTGCTCGCCGAGCTGACCCGGCGGGAGGCGTTCGGGCGAGCCGCCGAGCCGTGGGAAGTGGCGAATGTGATGGTGTTCCTCGCCAGCGACTACTCGACGTACCTCACCGGAGAAGTGATCTCGGTGAGCAGCCAGCACCCGTAGGAGGGGCGGTGCCACGACCGAAGAAGACCGACTCGGAGCGACGCGCCGAGGTGCTGCGGATCGCAGCGGAGCTGTTCGCCGACCGGGGGGTGAAGCAGACGACCGTACGCGACATCGCCGACGCCGCGAACATCCTCTCCGGCAGCCTCTACCACCACTTCGAGTCCAAAGAGTCCATGGTGGACGAGATCCTGACGCGCTTCCTGGACGAGCTCTGGGGCCGCTACCAGTCGATCACAGAGGCGGATCTGGGGCCGAGGAACACCCTGGAAGCGATAGTGGTCGCGTCGTTCGAGGCCATCGACAAGCACCGGGCCGAGGTCGCGATCTTCCAGAACGACAGCAAGCACCTCAGCCGCTTCGAGCGGTTCGGCTACCTGGAAGAGCGCAACGTCGAGTTCCGCAAGCTCTGGGTCGGCCTGCTGGAGGACGGCATCGCCGACGGGGTGTTCCGGGGGGACCTGGACGTGGACCTGGTCTACCGGTTCGTGCGCGACACCGTCTGGGTCGCGGCGCACTGGTACCGGCCCGGCGGCCCGCTCTCGGCGCGCGAGGTGGCCGAGCAGTACCTCGGCATCCTGCTCGACGGCATATCCAGGAGGGGCGATGGCTGAGGCGTACCTGATCGAAGCGGTGCGGACTCCGGTCGGCCGGCGCGGCGGCGCCCTGAGCGGCGTGCATCCCGCTGACCTGGGGGCACACGTGCTGACCGCGCTGATCGGGCGGGCCGGTGTGGACCCGGGCGCCGTGGACGACGTGATCGTCGGGTGCGTCGACACGGTCGGGCCGCAGGCCGGCGACATCGCGCGCACGGCGTGGCTGGCGGCCGGCTTCCCGCAGCACGTGCCGGGGGTCACGGTGGACCGGCAGTGCGGCTCCAGCCAGCAGGCGGTGCACTTCGCGGCGCAGGCGGTGATGAGCGGCACGGCGGAGCTCGTGGTCGCGGGCGGTGTGCAGAACATGAGCCAGATCCCGATCGCGTCGGCGATGGCTGTGGGGGAGCAGTTCGGCTTCCCGACCCCGTTCGCCGGCTCCGTCGGCTGGCAGAAGCGGTACGGGGACGAGGAGATCTCCCAGTTCCGGGCCGCCGATCTGATCGCCTCACGCTGGGATCTCTCCCGCGAAGAGATGGCGCATTACTCGTACACATCGCATAAAAGGGCGATCGACGCGGGCCGTGAGGGGCGCTTCGACCGCGAGCTGGCGCCAGTCGGCTCTTTCACCGCCGACGAAGGGCCGCGCCAGGACACCAGTGTCGAGAAGATGGCGGCGCTGAAGCCGCTGCGGGAGGGCGGGGTGACGACCGCGGCGATGGCGAGCCAGCTCTCGGACGGCGCCAGCGCGGTGCTGGTGGCGTCGGAGGCCGCGGTGCGCGCGCACGGGCTGACGCCGCGGGCCAGGATTCACCACCTGTCGGCGCGCGGCGACGATCCGGTCTTCATGCTCACGGCGCCGATCGCCGCGACCCGCCACGCGTTGCGGCGGGCCGGCCTGAGCGTCGACGACATCGACCGGTACGAGGTGAACGAGGCCTTCGCCAGCGTGGTGCTCGCGTGGCTGAAGGAGACCGGCGCGGACTCGGAGCGAGTCAACGTCAACGGCGGCGGAATAGCCCTGGGCCACCCCATCGGCGCCACCGGCACAAAACTCCTCACCACCCTCCTCCACGAACTGGAACGCGGAGGCGCCCGCTACGGCCTGCAGGCAATGTGCGAAGGCGGCGGCCAAGCCAACGTGACCATCATCGAACGCGTCTAACTGGGATTGGGATCGGGTCAGGGTGGGTTTAGGTGTTGCAGGGTGGTTGTGGCGTCGCCCACGACCGCCGTGATCACTTCTTCGCAGGTGGGGAGGTTGTCCAGCACGCCTACCACCTGGCCGGCGGCCAGCACTCCTGCGTCGGTGCGGCCCTCGACCAGGCCGGCGCGCAGCAGCATGGGCGTATTGGCCGCCATGATCACCTGGGCCCAGGTGAGGTCCCGGCCGTGCCGCATCGCCAGGCCCTCGCGCACCATCGCGCCCCACGACAGTCCGGTGAGCGCTCGAAAGTGCGCGGCGTTGCGGACGGCGGCCAGGAAACCGCGGACAGGCCCGGCACGCTCCAATTGGGACACCAGCTCAGTGCGCAGGACCCGATGCGGCAGCCCGTCCACGCACGTGGTGACCACGGTGCCGTCCAGGCCCCGCGACAGGTACGCCTGCTTCACGGACTCCGGCACCGTGCTTTCCCGAGTCAGCAGGAACCGCGTGCCCATCGCGATCCCGGCCGCGCCGTAGCACAGCGCCGCCGCGAGCCCTCGCCCGTCGAAGAACCCGCCCGCCGCGATCACCGGGATGTCCACCGCGTCGACCACGGTCGGCAGCAGCAGCGTGGTGGCGACGCCGCCGGTGTGCCCGCCGCCTTCGCCGCCCTGCACCAGCACCGCGTCCGCGCCCCACGCGGCGACCTTCTCGGCGTGCCGCGCGGCCCCGACCGACGGGATCACCACGACGCCCGCGTCCTTCAGTCGCGCGATCAGCTCAGGCCGGGGCGCCAACGCGAACGACGCCACCCGCACCCCTTCGGTGATCAGCAGGTCGACCCGGCTTCCGGCGTCGACTGCGTCGGCCCGCAGGTTCACCCCGAACGGCGCGTCCGTCCGCTCCCGCACCTCCGCGAGCGCCGCCGCGAGCTCGGAGAACGTCATGGTCGCCGACGCCAGGATGCCGAGCCCGCCGGCGTTCGCGACCGCGGCGACGAGCCGCGGCCCCGCGACCCAGCCCATGCCGGTCTGGACCACGGGGTGGCGCACCCCGGTGAGCCTGGTGAGCGCGGTCTCCATCAGGGGACCTCGCGGTCACGCCGGGCTTGCGGGTCCAGTTCCGCTCGGAGCAGCCCCAGCTCTCTTTCCGTGGGTACGCGGGTGACGCCCGCCCCCTCGACGACGAGCTCGAATCCCGTCTGGGCCCGGACCTCCTCGACGGCAACCCCGGGGTGGGTCGAGAGCAGCCGCATGGTGTGATCAGGGCCGCCGAAGTCCAGCACGGCCAGGTTGGTGACGACCCGGTGCACGTGGTGGAACCCTCGGTCGTGCCCGACTCCGGAGACCGCGTCCACCGCCGGCACGAAGACCCGGGGGCTGTGCCGCGGGACCCAGTAGCTGGTGCGGTGGTTGACGGTGTTCCCGGGAGCGCCCCGCACCCCGAGAAGCTGCCGCGTAGGGCGGTCGTGTGGGCCGATGCAGGAGATGTTCTGGTTGCCGTGCCGGTCGAGTTGGTTGGCGCCCATCACCACATGGCGCCGCCCGCTGGCCACCACGTCGAACACCCGCCGGTACGGCAGCCACCCCTCGACCTCGCCGTCCGTGCCCAGCAGGTGGGCCTCGCCGTCGGACAGCAGCAGGTCGGGTTCGCCGGTGAGCCGGGCCAGCCGGGCGCCGAGCGAGGGGATCAGGCCCATCGGGCTGGCCAGGATCTCACCGTCCCCAGCGAACAGGGCCGCACAGGCGGCGACGCAGACCTCTGCCCTGGTGGCGGGCGGCGCGCTCATGCAGCCTCCAGGAACCGCTCGTAGAAGGCCGGCCACGCGCCGTCCGGGTCTTTCGCGGCGGCCGCATACTCCTTCTGGAGCTCTTCGTCCCGGCCGTAGTCGGGGGCGCAGGAGGTGAACCGGGCGCCTCCAGGGGCCTCGACCACGCCGTCGACCATCATCCGGTTCAGCAGCAGCGCCTGCGCCGGAGCCTCCTTCCGCAGCTCCTCCGTGGAGACGATCCGCTCGCAGGAGACGTACCGGCGCGCGGCGGCCAGGCAGAACAGGTCGTCGAAGTACGGGTCCGGTCCGAGGTAGGCGGCGTTGCCGTGAGGATCGGCGCGGTTGAGATGCACCAGCGCCGCGTCGAGTCGCAGCGCCGGCATCGCGACCAGTTCCTCAGCGTTCCCATAAGGCGATCGCACCGTGCGCAGGTCCGGGTTCCAGCGCATCACGTCGGAGCCGAGTCCGGCCCGGATCGGCAGGAACGGCAGCCGCTGTCCGGCGGCGCGCAGCCCGGCCACCACCATGCCTTCGTCGTACTCGCGAGCCTCGACCAGCCCGTCCTGGCGGGCGCGCTGAAACCACGGGTCGTACGGGATCGAGTCCAGCGACACGAACCCGCACACCACCCGGCGCACCATGCCCGCGGCGCAGAGCAGCCCCACATCGGGCCCGCCGAACGACACCACGGTGAGATCCTTGGCGGGGGATCGGAGCAGTGCCTTCACCAGGGACATCGGCTTGCGGCGGGAGCCCCAGCCGCCGATCCCGATCGTCATCCCGTCGTCCAGCTCGCCGACGACCTCGTCGGCGGTCATCCGCTTGTCGCGGAGTCCCGTGGGGTGCTCACGCATTGGACCTGTCCAGGAACGTTTGCCGGGCCTCGTCGGCGACGCCGAGCAGGTTCAGCTCGTACGTGAAGCCCTGCTCGTACCGGTAGCTACGGTGCACCGGCTGGGTGTCGATGCCGTTGAGGGCCTGCTTCGCGGCCCGGATCACGCGCGGGTCCTTCGCGGCGATCTAGGAAGCCACCTCCAGCGCCGCGTCGTCCAGCTCCGCGCGTGGTGTCACCCGGTGGACGGAGCCGTGGTGGCGCAACTCGTCCGCGGTGATGCTGCCGGCGGTGTAGTACAGGGCGCGCATCAGGTGCTGCGGCACCAGTCGCGCCAGGTGCGTAGCGGCGCCGAGCGCCCCTCGATCCACCTCGGGCAGCGCGAACGTCGCGTCGTCGGAGGCCACGACGATGTCGGCGTTGCCGACCAGGCCGATCCCGCCGCCGAGGCAGAAGCCGTGCACCGCCGCGATCACGGGCACCGCGCACTCGTACACCGCGGAGAACGCGGCGGCGCAGCCGTGGTTGACGTTGACGAGCGCGGTGTAGCCGTCGTCGCGCTGCACTTCTTTGATGTCGATGCCGGCGCAGAAGCCGCGCCCTTCGGCGCGCAGCACGACCACGCGGGCGCCGGCGTCCAGGTCGCGGAGCGCGGCGGCGAGGTCGAACCATCCCCGCACCGGCAGCGCGTTCACCGGCGGGCAGTCGATGGTGACGACCAGAACCCCGTTGTCGGTACGGCTTGTGGAGATCCCCATCGGCCTCATCACTTCACGAGCGTCAGCGAATGAAAAACAGCCGAGCATGAGCTTCGGCGAATGAACCAGTCGAGCGTGGCCTAACCAAGCGATTGCTTGGTACGGTAGCAGCGCCCGATCCCAAGAGCCAGAGGCAGACCCGGGGAGGCGTCCGTGACGTTCGGACTCGACGGAGCCACAGTGCTGGTGACCGGAGGGGCGCGCGGAGTCGGCGCCGGCGTCACCAGAGCGTTCCTCCGCGTCGGCGCGCGTGTCGTCACCTGCGGCCGCCGTGAGCCCGAGACGGCGATCGACGGGGTCGTCCACGTGCGCTGCGACGTACGCGACCCCGAGGCTGTGGCGCGCCTGATCGACGATGTCCTCGACCGCCACGGCCGGCTCGACGTGCTGGTCAACAACGCGGGCGGCGCCCCGCCGGCCAGCGCCGCCGACGCCTCGCCGCGGTTCCACTCCAAGATCGTGGAGCTGAACCTGCTCGCCCCGCTGCTGGTCTCCCAGGCGGCCAACGCGCAGATGCAGCGCCAGCCTGACGGCGGCTCCATCGTGATGATCTCCAGCGTGAGCGCCGCCCGCCCGTCGCCCGGCACCGCGGCGTACGGGGCGGCCAAGGCCGGCCTGAACAACCTGACCGCGAGCCTCGCCGTCGAGTGGGCGCCGAAGGTGCGGGTGAACGCGCTCGGGGTCGGCATGGTGCGCACCGAGCTGTCCGAGCTGCACTACGGCCACGAGGCCGGGATCGCGGCCGTCGGCAAGACGGTGCCGCTGGGTCGGCTGGCGGAGCCGGACGAGATCGGCAACTGCGCGCTCTTCCTAGCCTCGCCACTGGCGTCATACGTCACCGGCGCGACCCTGCCGGTCCACGGCGGCGGCGAGATCCCGGCGTTCCTGTCGGCAAGCAACGTGGCGCCCCGATCGCGATGATCATGACCTTGGCAGCGGCGACACTCCGGAAATCTGCTGCTCACGCCATGATCATCGCCAGCGTGGCCGCGAGATCAGAGGAGTGACTGTGGTGTTGTGTCGGGATCGGGTGGTTGTGGTGACTGGGGCGGGGCGGGGGATTGGCCGGGCGCATGCGTTGGCCTTTGCCGCGCACGGCGCTCGCGTCGTCGTCAACGATGTGGGGGTCGCCGCTGACGGCAGCGGCGGCTCACCCGGGCCGGCGCAGCAAGTGGTCGACGAGATCGCCGCTGTGGGCGGACGGGCCGTCGCCAACACCGACGACGTGGCCGACTGGGACGGCGCCGCGCGCCTGATCCAGGCCGCGCTCGACAGTTTCGGGCGGCTCGACGTGCTGGTGAACAACGCCGGGTTCCTGCGCGACCGGATGCTGGTGAACCTGGCCGAAGACGAGTGGGACGCGGTTGTGCGCGTACACCTGAAAGGGCATTTCGCGCCGCTACGCCACGCGGCGGCGCACTGGCGCGCGGAGCGCAAGGCCGGCCGGCCCGTCGACGCGCGCGTGGTCAACACCAGCTCCGGCGCCGGCTTGCTGGGCAGCGTCGGCCAGGGTAACTACAGCGCGGCGAAGGCCGGGATCGCGGCGCTCACCCTGGTCGCCGCCGCCGAATTGGGCCGGTACGGCGTGACCGTGAACGCGATCGCGCCGGCCGCGCGCACCCGGATGACCGAGCAGACCTTCTCCGACGCGATGGCGCAGCCGGTCGACGGGTTCGACGCGATGGCGCCGGAGAACATCTCGCCGCTCGTGGTCTGGCTCGGAAGCGAAGAGTCGGCGGACGTCACCGGGCGGGTGTTCGAAGTGGACGGTGGCCGGATCTCGGTCGCCGACGGCTGGCGGCACGGCCCCGAGATCGACAAGGGCGCAAGGTGGGAGCCCAAAGAGCTGGGCCCGCCAGTACGCGACCTACTCACCCATGCCACCCCACCCACCCCCGTCTATGGATGCACAACATCCAGGCTGCATAACACCCAGGTCAGAGGCGCTCGATGATGGTGGCGGTGGCCATGGCTCCGCCGGCGCACATCGTGATGAGGGCCGTGGACTCGTCGCGACGCTCGAGTTCGTGGAGGGCTGTGGTGATCAGGCGGGCGCCCGTGCTGCCGACCGGGTGGCCGAGCGCGATCGCGCCGCCGTTGACGTTCACCCGATCCATGTCCGGTTGATGCACCGAAGCCCAGGACAGCACCACGGAGGCGAACGCCTCGTTGACCTCGTACAGGTCGAGGTCGTCAATGCCCATGCCCGCGCGCTCCAGCACCCGGGCCGTGGCCTGCACCGGCCCGTCCAGGTGGTAGTGCGGCTCCGCGCCGACCAGCGCCTGCGCCACGATCCGGGCGCGCGACCTGACGCCCAGCGCGGCGGCCCGCTCCGCGGACATCAGCAGCACCGCCGCCGCGCCGTCGGAGATCTGCGACGACGTGCCGGCCGTGTGCACCCCGCCCTCCAGCACCGGCTTGAGCCCGGCGAGCGCCTCGACAGAGGTCTCCCGCAGCCCCTCGTCCCGATCGACGATCTCGGCGCCGATCTTGATGGGCAGCATTTCGCGGGCGAACCGCCCCGCGGCCCACGCCCGCGCGGCCTTCTCCTGTGAGGCCGCCCCGAACCGGTCCACGTCCGCGCGACTCAGGCCACGCCGGACCGCGATCCGCTCTGCCGCGCCGAACTGGTTCGGCAGGTCGATGTCCCACGACTCGGGGCGCGGCGTCCCGGCGTCGCCGATGTTGGCGCGCAGCGGCACCCGGCTCATCGCCTCCACCCCGCACGCCACGCCGACCTCGATCGCGTCCGCCGCGATCAGGCCGGCGATCAGGTGCGCTGAGTGCTGCGCCGACCCGCACTGGGCGTCGATGGTGACGCAGCCGGTCTGGTACGGCAGCCCGCTGTGCAGCCACGCGGTGCGGGTCACGTTGTTGGACTGCTCGCCGGCCTGGGTGACGCAGCCGCCGATGACCTGATCCACCAGCGCTGCGTCGACGCCGGAGCGCTCCAGCAGACCCCGCTGCGCGTGCCCGAGGATCTCGGCGGCGTGCAGGCCGGAGAGCTGCCCGTTGCGCTTGCCGATCGGGGTGCGCGCCGCTTCCACGATCACCGGACTGCCCACTGCCGGCTCCCTTCCTCGCCCTGCATTGAACCTAGAACGTGTTCTCGATCAAGACAAGGCTGGTGGGCGGCCGAACCGCGTACCACATGATGTTTTGGCTCTTCCCGCGCTCCGTGGGGTGTGTTTCAATCGGACTAGAACACGTTTCACGAATGGAGGTCGCCGTGGCTGCGCCCAGCATCCCCCGAGGATTCGACTTCACCGATCCCGACCTGTACGCGCACGGCCGGCCGATGGCAGAGTTCGCCGAGCTGCGGCGCGCCGCGCCGGTGACGTGGATCCCGCAGCGACGCGGCGCCTCCGGCTTCGACGACGAGGGTTACTGGGCGGTGAGCCGGCACGCCGAGGTCAAGGACGTGTCGAAGGACAGCGAGACTTTTTCTTCGTACGAGAACACAGCGATCATCCGGTTCCAGCAGGGCATCACCCGGCAGCAGATCGAGTTGCAGCGGTTCATCATGCTCAACATCGACCCGCCGCATCACACCACGCTGCGCGGCATCGTCTCCCGGGGCTTCACACCGCGCGCGATCAACAGCCTGAAGACCGTGCTCGCCATGCGTGCCGAGCGGATCGTGAAGGCGGCGGCCTCGAAGGACGCGGGCGACTTCGTCGTCGACGTGGCGTGTGAGCTGCCGTTGCAGGCCATCGCGGAGCTGCTCGGGGTGCCGCAGGAGGACCGGATCAAGATCTTCGACTGGTCCAACCAGATGATCGCGTACGACGACCCGGACTACGAGATCGAGCCCGAGGCGGCCGCCGCGCAGATGCTCGGCTACTTCATGGACATGGCCGAGGACCGCAAGAAGCACCCGCAGGACGACATCGTCACCAAGCTGGTCCACGCCGATGTGGACGGCGGTCACCTTTCGTCCGACGAGTTCGGCTTCTTCGTGATCCTGCTCGCGGTGGCAGGCAACGAGACCACCCGCAACGCCATCACCCACGGCATGATGGCGATGCTGGACCACCCGGACCAGTGGGAGCTGTTCAAGTCGACCCGGCCCGCGACGGCCGCGGACGAGATCGTGCGGTTCGCCACCCCGGTGAGCGTCTTCCAGCGCACCGCGATGGTCGACACCACGCTCGGCGGCCAGGAGATCAAGGCCGGGGACCGGCTCGGGCTGTTCTACGCCTCGGCGAACTTCGACACTGACGTGTTCGACGAGCCGGAGCGCTTCGACATCAACCGCAGCCCCAACCCGCACCTGGGGTTCGGCGGCAGCGGCGCGCACTTCTGCCTCGGCGCGAACCTGGCACGGCTGGAGATCGACCTCATGTTCAACGCGATCGCCGACCACCTGCCCGGCATCCGGATGGCCGGCGAGCCCCGCCGCCTGCGGTCGGGGTGGCTGCACGCGATCAAGGAACTCCCGGTCCGCTACGGCTGACCGGCCTTGCGCTCGAGTCTTGCGTCCGTCCGACCTGGTTGCGCAAACGGTTTCGAAACGTGGGCAAACCAGACGCCCGAACGACCATGTGCCCCACCGGGTCGGCGCGCTCAGCACGGCGGACCAGACAGCGTTGTTCTCGAGGTGGTGCCCTGTCGGGCATGCGCATTGACTAGGGGTTTTCCGCAATGTGGAATGGTTACCCTACGTACGGCGATTAGTGTTTTACGTTATGCCACCGAATTTCCGTGCGCAGGATCTGGCGCGATATTCGTTTTGGCCTGGTTTCGGCAAAGCTAGGGATTTCCCTTGCCCGGTCCCGGATTGGTGACGCCTCATGTGACGCGCCGCGGATCCACGGTGCCCGCGGGCATTGACACGGCGGACCGAACGTAGTACGAGTATTAGCCAACAATGGTGGCCTCGGTTTCCGGGTGTGGGGATGTTCTCGATTTCAGCGGAGCACTGTCCGTGTGGCTGGCTGTCGGTGACCTGGTGGGGGCGGAGGTGGAAACCTCCTCCTGCCAGGTTTCGCTGACGCGTGCGCGTCGCCTCGCGCTTTCATATTTGTCTGAATGATCCGCGTCTCGCGGGCGGCCGGGCCCAATGCGTCGCCTGGCGTGTGCCGATGCGTCGCCGCGTCGAGATCCTTAGCGCGAGCAAGCCCTCAAAGCCGCTGATCTGCGCTCAGACGATACCGCGACGGCGGCGAGTTCCCCGAGACCTGGCCGTGCTCGGGAACTCTTTGATCGACCGACGGAAGGCCGCGTGCCGAGACTTCACCACTCTCCAATCGCGGTTTGACGCGAGACGCTGGCCCGTTAGCGAGGTGAGCAGGCTCCAGCGGCAATCGCGCACGTAGCCGTGCGGCTGATGGGGATTCTTCGGGGAAATCGAATTCGATCAACTCGGCCTCGGGGGAGGCGGACAACGGGCTGGAGTCTTCTGGACGCCAGCGACATCAGGGGGGTTGCAGTGATCAGTCCGGGGGATAACCGGAAACGAGTCTCGTGGGGCACCGTGACGGCATTTTGCGGCGCGGTGTTGGCGGCCCTTTACGCCATGATCCTCGGCCTCACCGCCGATGCGTTCGACGTGCAGGAATGGCGGTGGTGGCTGGCTGCGGCGGCGGTCGTCGCCACGATTCTGGCCGGCGCCGTCGCAATGAAGACTGCCCCGAGCGGGATCCCGGCGAGCGGGGAGCCAGTGCCGGACCCGCCGGACCAGCCCCATCCGGACAAGTCTGAGCCGACCCCGACCCCGACCGCGACCGCGGACGAGCGGCTGTGGCGAGTCCCCGAGCCGGAGGAAGGCGTCGTCGAGCGTCCCGATCTGGCCGGGAAGCTGGTGGAACTACTGGCCCGCCGGTGCAACGGGATCGTGGGTGTGACCACGGCGCTCTTCGGAGCGGGCGGCTTCGGCAAGACCACTCTGGTGCGGCAGGTCGCCAGCCGGCAGGAAGTCCAGGAGCGGTTTCCCGGCGGCTGTCTGTCCGTGGAGATCGGCGAGAACCTCACCGACGCGGACCTGGCGGAGAAGGTGAACGACCTCAGCGAGCAGCTGTGCGGACGCCGCCCCACCGACACCGACCCCTACCAGGCTGGCCTGACTCTGGGAGGGCTGCTCGAGAAGCGACCAGACGTGCTGTTGGTGATCGATGACGTGTGGTCGTCGGACCAGTTGCGTCCCTTCCTGCTCGACGGCCCGCACTGCACGCGACTCGTGACGACCCGCCGGCCCAGTGTCCTGCCGACCGGAGCCGCGCGGGTGTGGGTCGATCAGATGAGGCCCGAGCAGGGCAGTGCGGTGCTCACCACCGGCATCAAGGGGCTGCCGTGTCCCGAGGTCGGTCGGCTGCTGGAGTTGACCGGCCAGTGGCCGCTGCTGCTGAGCCTGGCCAACCGCCGACTGCGCGCGGACGTCGCCAGCGGGGTGGCGCCGGTGACAGCGGCGCGCCGTATGGTCCAACGCCTCGCCGATGACGGCCCGGCCACCTTGGACCTCGCCGACGAAGACAGCAGAGACCGGGCGGTGCGGGCGTCGGTGCGCGCCAGCATCGACCTTCTGGACAGCGATGCCCAGACTCGATTCGCGGAGTTGGGAATCTTCCCCAGCGGCGCCGAGATCCCCCGCGACGTGTTGACGCTGCTGTGGGGCGCCACAGGCGGCCTGGCCGAGCTGGAGGTCGCTCGGCTGTGCGAACGGCTGGCCGACATGTCGTTGATCGTCGAGCACCTGCCGGACACTGGCGCGATCCGGCTGCACGACGTCATTCGCGCGTACCTCCGCCGCGAGTCCGGGCCGCACCAGTTGACCAGCACAAACGGCCGGTTGCTGGATGCCGCGTTCACAGGGCTGCTCGCCTCCGCGAGTGCCGGGGCTTCGAAGGCGGGTGGCCTGGCGCGGGCCGCGGTCGAGGTGGGGCGGACAGCGGCCGACGTGACGCAGACAGCGGTGCTGCAGCCAGTCGATGAGGGGCCGAGGCCATGGTGGCGGCTGCCAGGCGGCGCCGGTTACCTCTGGCAGCACCTCGGTTACCACCTGGCCGAAGCCGCTCTGGGCAAGGAGCTGGCCACGCTGGCGTGCGACCTGCGGTGGGTCAGCGCCAAGCTCCACCGGCTGGGTCCGGGCGCGGTGGAGGCCGATCTCGCCAGAGTCGACTCCCACATCTCCAACGCGCTGCGACGTGTGATCGGCCGGGCCGCGCATCTGCTGGGCCCGATTCAGCCGGCCAACGCGTTGACGAACACGCTGCTCAGCCGCCTCGACAACGACGTCACGCTGCGCTCGCTCGGCCAGGCGTACGCCTCGGCCGCGCCGGGCCCGGCGCTGATCAGCAAGTTGCCCTTGCCGGATCAGCCGGACGCGGCTCTCTGCCGTGTCCTCCGCGGCCACGATGGCTGGGTCTCGGGGTGTGCCGTCGCGCCGGACGGGACGTGGATCGCCACATCCGGCTGGGACGCCACGGTGCAGCTGTGGGACGTGGCAACCGGTCAGCACAGGCGGGTTCTGAAAGGCGACGACAACGTCGTGTTGGGCTGCGCGGTGAGCCCGGACGGCTCGTGGCTGGTGAGCTGCGGCTGGGACGGGACGGCGCGGGTGTGGGACGCCGCGACCGGCCAGCAGCGGGTCGAGCTCCGCGGCCACAAAGGCTGGGTGTCGGCGTGCGCGGTGTCGCCCGACGGGGCCTTCGTCGTCACCGGTGGTCGCGACGGAACCGTACGGGTGTGGTGCGCGGCGACGGGACAGTGCTGGCGGGTTCTGGAGGGGCATGACGATGTCGTGTTGGGCTGTGCGGTGAGCCCGGACGGCTCGTGGCTGGTGACCTGCGGGCGCGACGGGACCGCGAGAATCTGGGAGACGGCGACCGGCAGGCAGAGGCTCCTGCTGGGCGGCCACGATGGCTGGGTGTCGGCCTGCGCGGCCGCGCCGGACGGATCGTTCGTCGTCACCGGCGGCCGGGACGGGACCGTACGAGTGTGGGACGCCGCCACCGGCGAGCAGCGGCTGACCTGGGAAGGCCACGACGGCGCCGTGGAGGGATGCGCGGTGTCGCCGGACGGGAGCTGGGTTGTGACCGGGGGCGCCGATGGCACGGCGCGGATCTGGGACGTCGCGACCGGCGCTCGACGGCGGGTGCTCAAAGGGCACCGGGGAGCGGTGTTGCGGTGCGCGGTCGCCCCTGACGGCTCCCAGATCGTCACCTGCGGCTGGGACGGAACCGTGCGGATCTGGGATGCCCCTGGTGAGCAACCGCAATGGGCGCCGGACGACCGCCGCAACGGCGCGGTCGAAGGATGCGCGGTCGCACGGGACAGGTCGTTCATCGTGACCTGCGGCCGGGACGGGTCGGTCCGGATGTTCGATCCCACTACCGGGGAGTTGCGCCGGGTCCTGGGAGAACATCGCGGCGGCGCCTCATGCTGCGCGGTGGCGCGGGACGGGTCGTTCGCGGTCACCTGCGGCTGGGACCGGACGGCGCGCGTGTGGGACACCGCCACCGGCGAGGAGCTTCGGGTGCTCGCCGGCCACGACGGCTGGGTGCTGGGATGCGCGGTCGCGCCCGACGGCGCCTGGATCGTGACCGGCGGGTCCGACGAGACAGCGCGGATCTGGGACACGGCGTCGGGAAGACAGTTGCGCGTGTTGGCGGGCCACCACGGCGCGGTGTCCCGGTGCAGGGTGGCGCCTGACGGGAGCTGGATAGTGACCTGCGGCTGGGACGGGACCGCGCGGATCTGGGACCCGGAGACCGGACGGCAGCGACTCGTCTTCCGGGGCCACGACGGCGCGGTGGAGGGACGCGCCGTGGCGCCCGACGGGAGCTGGATTGTCACCTGCGGTCGGGACGGGACCGCGCGGGTCTGGGATCCGCGGACCGGCCGGCAACGGCTGGTCCTGCGCGGCCACAAGGACTGGGTGTACGGGTGCGCCGTGTCGCCGGACGGATCCGCCATCGTGACCTGCGGCTCGGACGGCACCGCACGAGTGTGGGACGCCGCCACCGGCGAGTGCACGACCGCGATCCAGGTGGACGGGGCGCTGCGGGACTGCTGCTGGCAGACGGATGGCCGCACCATCTGCTGCACCGGAGATCACGGGCTCTATCTGTTCACATACAAGCCTCCGCCCCGCTGAGTGCCTCCACTTGGTTGGGCACATGGTGCTTGCAATGCGGACAAACCAGACGCCCGAACGGCCACTTGCCCAACCACGTGGAGAGGGTCGGGCGGGGTCAGGTCGTTTTGTGGAGGGTGGTGGCGGCGCGCTTGATCTCCCAGTACGCGCGTAGCGCCGTGATCCGGCCGGCCTCGTCCACTCGGTACGTGAACACCCCGTCGGCGTCGATGACCATGCCGCCCGGCAGGTGCGAGGTGATCGTGCCGACGTTGGCGACCTCGTCCCCGCAGGCGAACGAGTCGCGCACCACGAACTCGAACCGCTCCACCATGGCTATCGACGCGTCCCAGAAGGCCGAGATCGCCGTACGGCCGCGATGCCCTTTCCCGGATTCGTCGAACGGGCCCGGGCCGATCGGGTCCTCCACGATCGCGTCGTCGGCGAACAGCGCCAGCCACTCGTCCTTGGCGCCCCGCGACACCGCGTCCATGGAGCGCCGCGCCGCGTCCCGTGCCGGGTGCGCCGCCTCACTCGCTTGCCACGTCACTGTCATGCTGCGTCTCCTCGCGGTGGGGAGGGACAGGGGCTCAGAGCTTGGCGATGATCTCGTCGGCGAACCGTTTGACACCGTCCCGCTTCGCTTCCAGTGAGCCGTCGAAGCCGACGCCGTAGAACAGCCACGGCATCACCACCGCGTCGGTCACCCCGATCTCGGCCTGCCGCCGGTAGCCGTCCAGCCCGAACCGGTCCACGCATACGGCCTGGATCTCGAACGGCTCGTCTGCCCGGCCGTAGGAAGCCCGCAGCGCGGCCAGCCGCGCGATCGTGTCGCGCAGCTCGGAGAACGGCATCATCGCCGACGTCCAGCCGTCGCCGACGCGAGCCGCCCGCCGCAACCCGGCGTCGCTGTGGTCGCCGACGTAGATCGGCACCGGCTGCGACGGCGCCGGGCTCATCTGGAGCTTCCCGAAACGGTAGAAGTCGCCGTCGTAGGACACCATGCCGCCGCCGAGCACGAGCCGCAGGATCTCGATCGCCTCGCCGGCCCGGGCGCCCCGATGGTCGAACGGCGCGCCGCACCACAGCGACTCCTCCGGCGACCAGCCCAGCCCGACGCCGAGGCCGAAACGGTTTCCGGTCAGCACCGCGACCGACCCCACCTGCCGCGCCAGCAGCAGCGGGCTGCGCGGGCCGAGCTTCAACACCTGGGTGTAGCAGCGGATCCGGCTCGTCGCGGCGCCCATCGCGGCCGCGGCGACCAGCGGATCCGGCCACGGCGTGTCGGCGTCCCAGAAGCGGGAGCCGTCCGGCGTGTACGGGTACGAAGCCGACACCGTCTCGGAGTAGAACAGCGAGTCCGGCAGTGCGATGGAGGTGAAGCCGCACTCCTCGGCGGTCTGTGCCAGCGGCACGAGCTGCTCCAGCGGACTCAGCGCGATCGAACACGTGAACTTCATGCGGCGCCTCCCGGCTTGTCGGCCCCGACCAGCCAGAGCGAGAAGAACTGCGAGCCGCCACCGTAGGCGTGGCCGAGTGCTGTGCGCGCGCCGTCCACCTGGTGGTCGCCGGCGCGACCGCGTACCTGCAAAGCCGCCTCCGCGAACCGCAACAGGCCGGACGCGCCGATCGGGTTGGAAGAGAGCACCCCGCCGGACGGGTTGACCGGCAGCCGCCCTCCGATGTCGGTCTCGCCGGCTTCGGTGAGCCGCCAGCCGTCGCCGGCCGGCGTGAAGCCGAGGTTCTCCAGCCACATCGGCTCGAACCATGAGAACGGCACGTAGATCTCCGCGACGTCCACCTGGTGCAGCGGGTCGGTGATGCCGGCGTCCCGCCACAGCGCTTGTGCGGCTTCGGCCCCGGCGCGCGCGTTCACCTGGTCCCGGCCGGCGAACGTGGTCGGCTCGGTGCGCATCGCCGTGGCGTGGATCCACGCGGCCGGCCCGCTGGTCGGCGCCGCGCTGATGACCACGGCGCACGCGCCGTCGGAGGAGGGGCAGGTCTCGTCGTACCGAATCGGATCCCACAACATGCGTGAGGCCTGGACCTTCTCGACCGTGATGTCGGCCTGCTTGAGGTGGGCGTAGGGGTTGCGGGCCCCGTTGCGGCGGTCCTTTGCCGCGACGATCGCGCCGATGTGGGCCGGCGCTCTCGAACGCCGGATGTACGAGCGGACATGCGGCGCGAAGTAGCCGCCCGCCCCCGCGCCCACCGGCATCTGGAACGGGATCGGGATCGACAGCGCCCACATCGCGTTCGACTCGGACTGCTTCTCGAACGCCACCGCAAGCACTCTGTCGTGCACCCCGGCCTGCACCAGGCTCGCCGCCACGATCCCGGTGGAGCCGCCCACCGATCCGGCCGTGTGCACGCGCAGCAACGGCTTGCCCGTGGCGCCGATCGCGTCAGCGAGCATCAGCTCCGGCATCATCACGCCCTCGAACAGGTCCGGAGCCTTGCCCAGCACCACGGCGTCGATGTCCGGCCAGTCCAGGCCGGCGTCGGCCAGCGCGCGGTCGATCGCCTCCCGACACAGCCCGGCCATCGACACGTCGGCACGCCGCGTCGCGTGATGCGTCTGCCCACACCCCACAACAGCCGCAGCCCGCTTCATCGCGCCGGCCCAGATCGCGAGGGTGAGGCCGACATCGCGCACACCAGGTTCTGTTGCAGCAGTGGGCCATTGGTCGCGTGGGCCAGCACCCGGTCGGCTGCGCCGGACATGATGTGCCGCGCGGCCTCGCCGATCCGGGCCAGCCCAGCGGCGAACATCGCATGCCCTCCGAGGACGCCCCCGGCCGGATTCACTCGGACGCCGTCGGCGAGGTCCAGCTCGCGTCGCAGCACCAGCTCCTGATGGGTGTACGGAGTATGAAGCTCGGCCACCTCGACACTGTCCGTCCCAGCGGCCTCGGCGGCTGTCCTCGCCGAGGGAGCTCGTGTCAGGTCGCGGGCGCCCAGCGACGGGGAGTCGATCCGGTGCGCGATCCCGGTGATCCAGGCCGGCCGGTCGCAGAGTTCCCGGGCCCGATCGCCGGCCGCGAGCACCACGGCGGTCGCGCCGTCGGCGTACGGCGCGCAGTCGTGCTCCCGCAGGGGATCGGCCACATAGGACGCTTCCAGCAGCGCCGCCGCCTCGGCGCGGGTGGAGCGCGCCGCGACCTCGGCCATCTCCTTCTCCGTCCACAGGCCGGCCTCGATGCCGAGGCGCGCCTGCAGCGCCGCGAGCGCGGTTGCGTCCGGCCATAGCGGCGCCGTCGTGTACGGGTCCAACTGCATCGCCAGCACCCGCCGCAGCTCGCCGGCCGTCGACTTGCCGAACCCGTACACCAGGGCTGTGTCGACCTCGCCCATGCGCAGCTTCACCCACGCCTCGTACAGCGCCCAGGCGGCGTCGGCCTCCACATGCGACTCCATGATCGGCGGGCACGCCCCGATCGCGTCGATGGCCGAGATGAACGAGAACGCGCGCCCCGCGAGGTAGTCCGACGAGCCGGAGCACCAGAAGCCGATGTCGCCCTTGGTGATACCGAGGTCGGCGTACAGGCGTTGGAAGAGCGGGACCAGCAGCTCGACGCCGTTGGTGGCGCCGCTCGTCTTCGGCTCCACGGAGTGCGCGAACCCGACCACAGCGATCTCGGTCATAGGTGCCTCTGGTAGGTCTCGTACGGCGCGTCGGGCTCGCCGGTCGGGCGGAAGTGGTCGATGTTGCGCAGCGTGTGGCCCCACTCTTCGCGGGGTTTCCACACGGCCTCGACCCACATTCCCATGCGCACCTCCTCGGGCGCGCACTCCAGCACCTGGTGCAGGAACCCGATGTCGGCGCCGTCGAGCAGGATGTAGCCGGTGACGTACGGGGGTTTGATCCGCTGTCCGGGGAACGGCACGTTGACGACGCAGAACGTCGTGAGGATTCCCCGGTCCGGCAGGTCCACCTCGTCTGTGGTGGGCAGGCCGTCGACCGGGCACGCGCCGCGCGGCGGGATGTACACCTGGTCGCACTCCGGGCAGCGCTGGCCGAGCAGCCGGCCTTCGGCGAGCCCCCGCAGATAGCGGCTCTCCTCCGGCGACGCGGAGTGCGTGTAACGCAGCCGAATCGGCGTCGTCATGATCTCGACCGGCTCGGCGGGTGACGCAGCCGTTGGCGAGGGCGTGGCGGCCGATGCGGGCGGCGTGGGCGAGGCTGGCGCCGACGTCGGTTCGAAGCAGGCGATGTCTTTGATGTGCCCGACGGGCTGCTGTGCCCAGCGCACGCGCACTCGCGTTCCGGCGCCGATCGCCTCCGGGGCGCCGCAGTCGACCGCGTGCAGCATCGGGGTGTCGGCTCCGTCGAGTCGGATCAGCGCCCACGCGAACGGCCGGTCCAGCGGCTGCCCTTCCAGCGGCGTCGCCTGCCAGGTCCAGCTCACCACGGCGCCTTCGTCGGCGACGGGCGCCAGCTCGGAGAGCGGCGCGTACGTCACCGGGTCGTACTCGATCGGCGGCACGTGCACCCGCCCGTCGGAGCCGCGCACCCCGGTGATCCGGCGCTCGGCCAGGCCGGCCATGAAGCGGCCCAGCACCGGCCCCAGCGACCGGGTGTAGTCGAAGCTCAGCTCCAGCGGAGCTTCCAGTGGCGTTGTCACGGATGCAGTAGAACATGTTCTCGAATCGGCAGGCAAGAGAGCTTGTGTCCGAGATGTAACGCGTTCTAGGTTGTGGTCAATGCGGAGGAACGGAGGTCAACCGTGGCCGCCCTGGGACTGTGGCACATCGCGCGGGAGCAACCGGATCGCGTCGCTGTGGTCGACCCGTACCAAGAAAAGATCACTTACGCCGAACTGGCCGCCGCCGTGGACCGGTGCGGGCGGGGCCTGCAAGCGGCCGGCCTGAAACCCGGCGACACCGTGGCGCTGCTGCTCCCGAACGGCATCGAGTTGCTCGCGCTCTACTTCGCGGCGCTGCAGACCGGCCTCTACGTGGTGCCGGCCAACTGGCGCCTCGTGGGGCCCGAGGTGGCGTACATCGTGAGAGACAGCGAGGCGAAAGCCTTCATTGCCCACGAGAAGTTCGCGTCAGTCGCGCGGGACGCGGCGGCGGAAGCTCAGCCCGGCGTGTTGCGCGCCGTGGGCGAGATCGCAGGCTTCCAGCCACTCGCCGACCTTGGCGCGGGCTCGGAGGGGCGTCCCGCTGAGCGCACCCTCGGCGCTCCGATGCTCTACACGTCCGGCACCACCGGCCGGCCCAAGGGGGTGCGGCGCCCGCTCACCGGCGCCGACCCGGACGAGCCGTCGCCGATGGCGCTGTGGTTCTTCGGGCTGTTCGGGCTGAAGCCGTACGACGGCCATGTGCATCTGTGCGGCTCCCCGCTCTACCACGCGGCCGTGCTGAACTTCGTCAGCATCTCCATTCAGCTTGGCCACACTGCCGTGGTGATGGACCACTTCGATCCGGAGCAGACGCTCCGGCTGATCGCCGAGCACCGGGTGACGCACAGCCACATGGTGCCGACGCAGTTCCATCGGCTGCTGGGGCTGCCCGAGGCCACGCGCGCGGCCTATGACATGTCGTCGCTGCGCGCGATGATCCACGGCGCCGCGCCGTGTCCGGACGAGGTGAAGCGGCGGATGCTCGACTGGTGGGGGCCGGTGGTGATCGAGTACTACGCGGCCACCGAAGGCGGCGGCGCCCTGATCACGGCCGAGGAGTGGCTGAAGCAGCCCGGCTCGGTCGGTCGGGCCTGGCCCGGCTCCGTCGTGACCGTGCTGTCCGAGGACGGATCCGAGGCGCCGGCCCGTGAGCCCGGTCTGGTGTACATGCGGATGGGCACGTCGAACTTCGAGTACCACAAAGACCCCGCGAAGACGTCGCAGTCGCGGCGGGGGGACCTCTTCACGCTCGGCGACGTCGGCTACCTGGACGAGGACGGCTACCTCTACCTCTGCGACCGCAAGAGCGACATGATCATCTCGGGTGGGGTGAACATCTACCCCGCCGAGATCGAAGCCGAGCTGGCCGGCCACCCGAAGGTCGCCGACGTCGCGGTGTTCGGAGTGCCGCACCAGGACTGGGGCGAAGAGATCAAAGCGGTGGTCCAGCCCGTCCCGGGCGTCACGCCTGGTGACGAGCTGACGGCCGAGCTTCTCGGGTACGCGGGCAGTCGGCTGGCGCGCTTCAAGCTGCCGCGCAGCATCGACTACCTCGACGAGCTGCCCCGCGATCCGAACGGCAAGCTCTACAAACGCCGGCTCCGCGACCCGTACTGGGAGGGGCGCGACCGTGCGATCTAGGCTGCGCTCGTCCGACCCGGCCGAGCGGCTCCGCGCCCTCGCCGCGAATCCCGAGATGTTCGCCTGACGCCGGAGGTTCGCATGTCGCGCCGGGACCAGATCCGGATGTCGCCCGAGGAGATCGAGGCGTTCATCGACGAGCAGAAGACGCTGATGGTGGCGAGCCTGGATCGCGACGGCCAGCCGCACCTGGCGCCGATGTGGTTCGCGGTGCTCGACGGGTCGATCGTGTTCTGGACGTACCGGTCGTCGCAGAAGGTGGCGAACCTGCGCCGCGATCCCCGGCTGACGTGTCTGCTCGAAGATGGTGAGAGCTACGACCAGCTACGCGGCGTCTCCATGCAGGGCGCCGGAACGATCGTCGACGACCCGTCAGCGGTCCGGCGGGCCGGGATCGCGATCCTGGAGCGCTACCTGGGCCCGCTGGAGTCCTCCGCCCGTGAGTCCTTCGAAGCCGGCGTGGCAATGCAGGCCGCAAAGCGCGTCGCGGTCACCTTTCACGCCAAGAAAACGGCCAGCTGGGACCATTGGAAACTCGCCGGTGCCTACTAGTACGGCAGCCGCCATTGGCGGTCTGACCTCGCGGGATGCGGTGGGGTCGTGCGAGGTGGGCGCAGCCGCCTGACGATCATGTGTTTGTGAGGACAACAGAATCGAAGGCGGCTGCTGCTGCCAGGATAGGGGCTGGGCACGCGGTGCGGGCAAGAGCCGAGATGCTGGGGCGGCTGCGGTCGTGCTTTGCGCGGACGCAGACGTGGCAGCACGCGGGCAGATACATATCGGCGCTGGTCAGCCAGGTGCCAAAGCGCAACGGATGGACCATCGCTGAGCATGTCGGGGACCGGACGCCGGACCGAACGCAGCGGCTGCTGAACCGGGCGGTTTGGGACACCTTGGCCGCGATGAGCCAGGTCCGACGGTTCGTGGCCGCCGGCCTGGACGCGGCGGCGCGCCGCACGCGGCGCCGTGGGTTGGTGATTGCGGTGTTGGACGAGACGGGTCAGCCCAAGCAGGGCAAGGCGACGTGCGGGGTGAAGCGGCAGT
>WHSM01000314.1 GCA_009380105.1 Micromonosporaceae bacterium | reverse complement strand
TCTGGGCCGTGGGCCTCCGGGTAGGGGGTTGGCGTACGGTGCAGGGCGCGGTGATGGTTGGTTGGTCACGACATCGCCCCGTCGGTTTCGTGTCGCCAAACCGGGTGCCACGCTCCCGAGTCGTCCACGTCCACGCGGACAAAGCCCGCGACCAGCATCGCGTGGGAGTCGAGCGGGTTGACCAGCCGCCAGCGGCGCGCTTCCTCGGTCGCGACCAGCGTCGGGTGCTTCAGCGTGAACGCCGCGCGCACCAGCGTCTTGAGCAACAGGTCGTGTTCCACCGGCTCGGCCGGAACCTCGCGGTGCCCGCGCACCGGGCCGCATGAGTACGCGGACAACCCGCCGGGGTGCAGCACTGGCACCAGCAGCCGCCGACACGATCGTCGCCACAACAGTCCCCGAGCGATCCGGAGACCCCCTGCCGCGGACGCTCCCACACCACCTCGGAGTCGACTGCGGATCGAGTGCTGCTCATCTGGCAGGATCCGGTAAGCCGTCAGTTCCGTCGCGTGGGCCAGCTCGATCACCTCGATGACGGCCGCTACGCATTCCGCTACCTCGACGATGCGCACCATCGTGGCTTCTACCCGCTCGCTGAGTTTCCGGATCTGGACGCGGTGTACGTGTCGTCCGAGCTTCCCGCGTTCTTCGGCAACCGCGTCATGTCACGTCAGTGCCAGAGCGCCAGTCGTACCCGATTTCCGACGCAACGGGTCGAGCGCGCAACAGGCCGTACTCGCGCTCGACGGTGTGGCTGCGGGGCCTCCTGAGGGCCAACCAGACTAGCTTGCGAGCGCGTCGGCGGCTTCTGCCCAGGAGAACGAGCCGGGAGCGAGGTGCCATTGCGCCATCAGGCCGTGCACAGCGGCCGTGATGATCCGCGCCCGCAGGGTGTGATCTGTTTCGCCGGGCCATTCTCCAGCGGCAACGCCTTCCTTGATCAGATCCTCGATCTGGCGCGCGACCGCGTCCGTGCCACGCGCTGCCGCCGCGATGATCGGCTGGTACGCCGCCAAAGCCCGGGACTCTGTGAGCACACGGGAGATGTCGCTGTGCTCGGCCACGTGGGCGCCGATCGCGGTCACGACGGCGCGCAGCACCTGTCGCGGGGAAGTGCGAGCGTCGGCTCTCATGGCTGACGTGGTGATCTCGATCCGTTTGGCGAGGCCGCGGTCCCACTCCTCGTAGAGCCTGACGTAGAGCGTTTCCTTGCCGGGGAAGTACAGGTACGGCGTTCCCTTGGACACCCCGGCTTCCGTGGCGACATCGGCCATCGTCGTGGCGTGATAGCCGGTGCGAGCGAAGCGGGTGGCGGCAGCTGCGAGGATCTGGGCGCGCCGGGCGGCCCGGGTTTTCTCGTCGATCTTGGACATGTCAGCTCCTCAACGCAAACTCGGCGCCGGCGGTCACACAGCGACCGCATCCACGCGCCGTAGCCGACGGCCATTACCACGCCCTTGGCGTCCTTCTAGCCCGGTAGGACGGCCTGGGAGCGGATCGGGGCCCAACTGATGACCGTTCCCAGGCCGCGACGTCACACCGTGCGTAATGCCTCGGTCGGGGCCATCCGCGCGGCGCGGATAGCGGGGAGCAGTCCGGCTACGGCGCCGATCGCGATCGCCGCGCCGAGCCCCCCGGCCCATGCCAACGTGGGCACGACGATCTCCCAATCCTTGACCGTTGCGTAGATGGCGGTGGCCAGCGCGCCCAGGAGCACGCCGACGACGCCTCCCAGGCTGGACAGCAGCACCGCCTCGGCGAGGAACTGCGTGCGGACGTGCTGCTTCGTGGCGCCTAGAGCCCGCCTCAGGCCGATCTCCGAGCGTCTCTCGAGCACCGAGATGACCATGGTGTTCGCCACTCCGATCCCGCCGACGAGGAGGGCAACGGCGCCTAGGCCGAGGAACAGCCCATTGAGCGCGGACTTGGCTGCTGCCCTTGCGACCAGCGCCGCTGATGGTCTGCTTACGGTGACCTGGCTCGGACCCTCCGGGTTCGCTGTGGCGGCCAGCATCGCATGAACGTCGTTCACCTTCTCGGTGTCCGACCGGACGTAGATGGTCGACGGGTTGCCGTTGTACCTGAGGTATTTCTCTGCGGCGGGGTAGCCGATCAGCACGGAGTCGTCGACCTCGGGAGCGAGTGCCGCCGGTTTGAGGATTCCGACGACGTAGAACCACTGGCCACTGACAAGGATCCGCTGTCCGGTGAAGATCCGGTCGATCCCGAGCCGCCGTGCCGCCGTGGCACCGAGGACGGCGACGGGTCGGCTCTCGGTTGCCTTGTTCAGGAACTGGCCGCGTTCGAGGCTGGTGCTCACCGACGCTGGCAAATTCAGGCTGGTGGCTTTCACGGTGAGGCCATTGCTGTTGACAGCCGGGATGAACGGATTGCGATATACCTTGGCGCCCGTGGCGCCGGTGGATTCCACCGCGGTCACCGCGTCGATCCTGGAGATCATGCCAGGAGCCTGCTTGGGGAGCTCGGCCGTTTCCCCGGTTACGGTCGTGCCCTTGCTGACCGTCAGTAGATTCGTGCCAAGCCGGTCGATCTCGGCAAGCAATCCCGCCTGCGATGACGCGGACAGGCCGAGGACCGCCACCATTGCCGCGACCCCGATCGAGATGCCCAGCGCGGACAGGGCGGCGCGCATCCGCCTGTTGCGCAACCCGACACTGGCTACCCTCGCCACGTCGGAGGGGCGGAGGCGGTGGGAAAATGCGTTCCTCATGCTTGCTCCTTGGTGTCTCTCGCCCAGTCGACCGTCAGCTCCGGGTCGACCGTGCCGGTGGCGCCCTGAGTGACGTCCGCGACGATCCGGCCGTCGAGAACGTCGATCCTGCGGGGTAGCCGAGCAGCCAGTCCGCGGTCGTGGGTGATGACGATGATGGTCGCCCCCTCGCGGTGTAGCTTCTTGAGCAGGGCGAAAATGGTGGCCGCCGCGTTGCTGTCGAGGTTTCCCGTCGGTTCGTCGGCCAGCACGATATCCGGATTGCCGTTCAGCGCCCGGGCGATCGCCACCCGCTGTCGTTCCCCGCCCGACAGCTGCGGTGGCCGGTGGTCCATCCGGTGCGCGAGACCGACCTTGTCTAGGGCCTCGGCCGCCAAGGCGCGTCGGGTCCTGCGGTTGACTCCCGAGTACAGCAGACCGTCGGCGACGTTCTCCAACGCGGTTTCGTACTCCGACAGAAAGAACTGCTGGAAGACGAAGCCGATGCGGGTGGCGCGCAACTTCGCCAGCTCGCGGTCCGACATCTTCGCGACGTCGCTGCCGACGAGGCGTACGCTCCCCTCGGTGGGACGGTCCAGCGTTCCCATCATGTGCAGCAGGGTCGATTTGCCAGAGCCGGACGGCCCGACGATTGCGACCAACTCGCCTCGGTGGATGGTGAAGTCGACTCCGCGCAACGCTATGACCGGCGTGACGCCCGGGTACACCTTGCGCACGTCCTGAAGTTGCAGCAGGGGCTCGGGGGCCCGGGCGTGGGCAGATTCGCCGATCCCGACGACGTCTGCGACCTGTACGTTGTCGCTCATGTCGCTGGCACCACGATCTTCTGCCCGGCGGTCACACCCTCGCCCTTGATCTCCACCATGCCCGTGCTGCTGTCGAACAGGCCCAGCTCGACTGGGTACAGCTTTCGGGCGTTGTTGTCCCCGACCACCTCGAGGGCGTACCCGCCCCCGGACAGCGCCACCAGCGCGTTCACCGGCACCGCGAGGACGTCTTCCACGCGGTCGCTGGTTATGGCCACCTGCACAGGTGCCTGGTCGAGCCGTCCGGTCTGGTCGGGTTTCGTCAGCTTGACGATGACGTCGACCGTCGGCGAGCCCGACTCGCGCTTCTCGGCTACCGCGCCGATCGACGCTACCTTTCCCGGCGTCGTCGCCATATCCGGTAGCGTGACCGTGACCTCGTCGCCCACCTTCACCGCGGCAGCTTGGCCGGCCTCGAGTGCGACAACGACTTGCCGCCTGGTCGAGGATGCCTCCAGGATCGCCGCGGCGGGAGCGGGCCCACCCACTGGGGCGTTCTTTTTGGTGATCCGGATCTCCTTGGCGTCGAGAAAGACGGCTTGACCGATCTTCAGTCTTCCGGTCTGCTCGATCCCGTGCTTTTTCTGAAGTTTCTTGAGCGCGTAGTACGTCGCCCAGGTGAAGCGCTTGGACTTCGGGTCGAGCACGTCGGAGTCGGCGTAGCCGAGAGCGACGAGTTCGGCGTTGAGGTGCCGCACGTCTGCGCCCTCCATGCCGCGCGAGAGCGTTCGGTGTGCGGGCTCGGACCCTCGCAGCAGGATTACAGGCTCGCCATCGACTTTGTACAACACAGATCCATGGGGGATGATCTTACCCACGCGTGGCACCTTGGTCAGCGTCCCGTTCGCCCGGTTGACGATCGAGAACTGGCCCGCGTACACCAGTGTCCCGCTCACCTGAGTCTGCGAGATGAGCGTGGTCCGTTTCACCGTCGCGGTCGCCGCTGGGGCGTCGCTGCTGGCCGGGCTTGGCTTCGAGCCGTAGTCGACGTCGATGACCCCGGCCGCCACGAGCCCACCTGTTGCGGCTATGGCTGCGAGCGGCACGCCGATGAGGACAGCCCGCCTAGCCAGTCGCCGTCGGGGTTTCGCGCGTGGCGCAGCGCCATCCACCTGGTCTTCTGTGACTTCAGAGGAAATGGTGGTGGACATCTACCTAACACCTCCTGGTTGCTTTCGCCTTGTTGTGCGGGCGTCTGCGAGCCGTGATCGCTTATTCGCTCGAAAACTTTGTATTGGCACTTCTGCGCCCGGGTCCTTTCGTTGTGGCTGGAGCACCGATTCCGGAGCCGTAATGCGATGTCTTGCCTGCGGTCGCGTCATTGGTGACGTCGTCCCGCTCGCCTGACGTCTCCGACGCGGTGAGTGGCGCGCGAGAACCACGGCGCCGGGCCCGCGGCGGCGGAGCGCCGAAATTCCCGAGCACCGCTCCGGCGACTGGTCATTTCACATGCCGTCTCCGTCCAGGTGAATCCGGGTCTGGAGACGTTTTTAGTAGGGCGGCGGTTTCGGGACGGTATCGTGAGCGGCGTTCGGGCTCCGGTGGCGTAGTCGGCAATCCGCGCGTATGCAAGAGTCCGGAATGCTCCGCGCGACCTTTGACGTGCCATGGCCAGCCGCGAACTCCTCCGGCCGCTGGCGAGGGGCCGGCACCGGTTCAGCCACAGCAGTCTTGTCCCTTGTGGACATGTCGAGGTCGGGGAGGGCGACCGGGCGCCCGTGGCCCGCGTCAACCCCGGCCGGCTCGGCGATCGGCAGGGTGCTGGTCGGGCGTAGGTTCGCCGCCGCCAGGACCGAGAGTCGGCCAGCCTGCGCACGATGAGGCGCAGCCCCCTCACATGGCCGAGGTGGGCGACCCCTGCGTCTACATGAGGCCCGCCCGTGCTTGCTCTGGT
>WHSM01000319.1 GCA_009380105.1 Micromonosporaceae bacterium | reverse complement strand
CCTCGAAGTGGGCGGCCAGCTCGGCCTCGGTGAGTTGCGTGCCGGGCGCCAGCGCACCGGTCATGATGGCGGTGCGCAACTGCCGGGCGATGATCCCGGCGGTGGACTCCCGAGCCACTGGCTCGATGTCGGACAACGTCATCGGGTCTCCCCTGGGTCCGGCCGTGTGGCTGTCCCGGGGCCCGGCCGCGCGAACGCCCGGAGGTCGGACGCGGCGTCCCTGGGCCGGAAGAGGCTGCCGGCGCCTTCGCAGGTCAGCGGGGAGCCCGCGAGACGCAGCCCTTCCCAGACGGTGACCTGGTTCGCGGTGAGCACCGGCTTGCCGAGCGCCGCCTCCATCCGGTCGACCAGCCCGAAGGTGCGCATCGCGGTGTCCGGGATCAGCAGCGCGTCGGCGTCGGGGTGGTCGTTCGCGGCGGCCAGCTCAACCACGGCGGTCTCCGGCAGTTGGCCGACCTCAGCGGCCGTGTCGATGCCGTAGCTGGTCAGGCCCACCGGCTCCAGCCCGGCGTCATTGAGGAACTTGACGAACCGCTCGGCGACCACGTCGGGGTAGCTGGCCGCCACGGCGACCCGCTTCACGCCGAGCGCCCTCGCGGCGTGCGCGAACGCGAACGAGGTGCTGGAGGCCGGCGCCCCGGCCGCCTCCGCCAGGCCGGCGACCTGCGCGAGAGCGCCGTCCCACCCGTACACGAAGCTGCCGCTCGTGCACGCCCAGACCACCGCGTCGGGCTGCTGCGACCGCAACTGGGCAGCGCCCTCGCCGAGTCTTTCCGGGCTGCCCAGGTCGAGCAGCTCGGAGATGGCGTGCAGGTCGGTGCCGTAGATGTGCTGCACGAGGAGCCGGGCGGCCCCGTCCAGCATCTTCTCGGCGAGGGGGTAGTCGTCCTCGGCCGCGTGCCCCGGGTACAGGAACCCCACGGTGGTCATCAAACCCTCCTTTTTCGGGTACGAGATTCGCGCATGTCAACTCACCTCGCTGAGCCAGCCGCCTGGGCCCACCACCGGCAGGTCCATGCGACGCAGCGCTGCCCACATGGTGAGCTGGTTCGCGGTGATCACAGGCTTGCCGAGGGCGTCCTCGAGTGGGGCGATCAGATCGTAGGTGGGCAGGTTGGTGCAACTCACGAAGATCGCGTCGGCGTCGGGCCGGTCGACGCGGTGGATGTGCTCGGCGATGGTCCGGTACGCCACCCGCCAGATCCCGCCGCCCAGCCCGAGGTGGTCGCTGGCCGCCGTGCGCACGCCGAGCTCGGAGAGGAACTCCTGGAGCTTGGCGGTGAGGTCGGCGTAGTACGGCGTCAGGATCGACACGGTGCCGATGTCCAGCAGCTTGAGCACCTCGGCGAGGGCGCCGGAGGTGGTCACCGCGTCGGGGGCGCCGGTGTCGCGCATGACCTTGCGCATGCCGCGTTCGGCGGCGACGCCGTTGATGAAGCTGCCCGAGGTGCACAGGTACGCCACGACCTCCGGCTCGAACTGCAGCACGGTGCGGGTGGCGTCGGCGAGGTGGCGGCTCTGGCTGACCAACTCGGCCATTTCGAGGCTGACCGGCACCGGCTCGTACGGCGTGCGAGCCAGATGCAGCGACACCTCCATGGGGACCCAGCGCCACAGTTCGCGCTCCAACGCGAGGTCGAACGGCGCGATGACGCCGATCCCACGCTGAGCCAGCGGGCCCTCGAAGGACGTGAAGTCCAAGCTCACCCCCCGGGGATTCTGCAGTCTCGGACCACGCGTAGCCGGGGGCGCCGGCGCCGTGTGGTCCAAGAAGGTTCGTCCTCCGGGGTCGATCCTCGGATTGTTGACAACCATACGATCAACCCTACGATCAGTCCATAGATGAAGTCGGCACGATTTTCACCCGACCCGTACCCGAAACAGAGCGGCAGAAGTGAGGTGCCCAGCGTAATGGCGACAACGCCGGGCGACCGACCTGTGCTCGTGGTCCTGGGGTCGAGCCGGCCGCCGCACTTCGAGCAGGTCGAGGAGCGGGCCGAGGTGCGCCAGGTCGACGACGCCGGGCTGCCGAAGGCGTTCCCCGGCGCCGACGCGCTCTTCGTCTGGGACTTCCTCTCCCACGCGGTGCCCGACGCCTGGCCGCACGCCGGCCGGCTGCGCTGGGTGCACATCGCCAGCGCCGGGGTGGACACCCTGATGTTCGATGGGCTGCGCGACAGCGACGTGGTGCTCACCAACTCCAGAGGCGTCTTCGACGGCGCGATCGCCGAGTACGTCCTCGGCGCCGTGCTCGCTTTCGCCAAGGACCTGCCGGCGACCCTGGAGCACCAGCGCGCCGGCCGGTGGCGGCACCGGGAGACCGAGCGGGTCGCCGGAAAGCGCGCCCTGGTCGTCGGCTCCGGACCCATCGGCCGGGCGATAGCGCGGCTGCTGCGCGCCGCCGGTCTGCGGGTCGCCGGCGTCGGGCGCCGAGCGCGGTCCGGCGATCCCGACTTCGGCGACGTGCACGCCGCGGACGAGTTGGCAGCCTGCCTGCCCTGTGCCGACTACGTGATCTGCGCGGCCCCGCTCACCGACGCCACCCGGGGCATGTTCGACGCGGACGCCTTCGCGGTGATGCAGCGCAGCGCCCGGTTCGTCAATGTGGGTCGCGGAGCGCACGTGGTGACTGACGACTTGGTCACAGCCCTGGCCAGCGGAGAGATCGCCGGAGCCGCCCTCGACGTCTTCGAGGCCGAGCCGCTGCCGCGGGACTCTGCACTATGGTCAATGCCGAACGTGATGGTGTCCCCGCACATGTCGGGCGACTTCATCGGGTGGGAGTCGGCGCTGGCGGAGGTCTTCGCCGACAACTTCCAGCGGTGGCTCAGCAGCCAGCCGCTGCGTAACGTGGTGGACAAGACGCTGGGCTACCCCACGGGTCGGCCCGCCGCTCCACACCAGGCGGCCTCGGGCGAGTGAGGGGGAGGACATGGGCGCCGACGACAACGGCGTGATGACCGCGACGGATCTGGTGGCGATGTACTCGACCGGCGAGCTGTCGCCGGTGGAGGCCACCAGCGCGGCGTTGCGCCGGATCGAGGAGGCCGACGGCGCCTGCAACGCGTTCTGCCTGGTGGACGCCGACTCGGCGCTGGCGCACGCCAAGGGCTCCGAGGAGCGGTGGCGCAGCGGCAACCCCATCGGGCTGCTCGACGGAGTGCCCACGTCGATCAAGGACATGTTCCTCACCGAAGGCTGGCCGACGCTGCGCGGGTCGCTCGCCATCGACCGGAACCAGCCATGGGACGTCGACGCGCCGGTCACCGCCCGGCTGCGGGAGCACGGCGCCGTCCTGCTCGGCAAGACCACCACCCCCGAACTGGGCTGGAAAGCCGTCACCGACAGTCCGCTCACCGGCGTCACCCACAACCCCTGGCGCCCCGACCTGACGGCCGGCGGCTCCAGCGGCGGCAGCGCGGCGGCCGTCGCCGCCGGCATGGGCGCGATCTCCGTCGGCACCGACGGCGGCGGTTCGGTGCGGATCCCCGCGTCGTTCTGCGGCATCGTCGGCTTCAAGCCCACGTACGGGCGGATCCCGCTCTATCCGCCGAGCCCGTTCGGCTCGCTCGCCCACGCCGGCCCGATGGCCTGGTCCGTGGACGACGTCGGCCTGATGCTCGATGTGCTGGCCCTGCCCGACCCGCGTGATCCGACCGCGCTGCTGGCGCCCTTCGGCTCTTACCGGGACGCGGTGCGCCGGGACGCGCGGGGGTTGCGCGCCGCGTTCAGCCCGAACCTCGGGTACGTCGAGGTGGACCCCGAGGTCGCGGACATCGTGCGCAACGCCGTCGAGGCGCTCACCGACGCCGGGGTTTACGTCGAGCAGACCGACCCGGACTTCCGGGACCCTGTGGATGCCTTCAATGTCCTCTGGTACACCGGCGCGGCGCAGTGGCTCGACAAGTTCCCCTCCGGCTCCCGGGACAGACTGGATCCGGGGCTGGCCGAGGTCTGGGACCGTGGCAAGACGTACTCGGCCAAGGACTACCTCACCGCCGTCGACGCGCGGATGGCGCTGGGCGTGCACATGGGTCTGTTCCATCAGCAGTACGACGTGCTCATCACCCCGACGGTGCCGATCCCGGCGTTCGAAGCCGGCCACGACGTGCCGCCGGGCAGCGGGTTCACCGACTGGCCGCAGTGGACGCCGTTCTCGTACCCGTTCAACCTGACACAGCAGCCGGCCGCGAGCGTGCCGGCCGGGGTGACCGCCGACGGGCGGCCGGTCGGGCTGCAGGTGGTCGGGCCACGCCACTCCGACGACCTGGTGCTCGCGGTCTGCCGGCTGCTGGAGGCAGCCCTCCCGTGGCCCACCTTGTACTCCACCGACACGACCCCCTGATCCTGCTCACGTCGCGGTCGGTCCCGGTCGACGGTGGACCACCTGGACCTCCCCAGCTGATGGGCTGACAGGACGCGACGAGGAGAATCTGGATAGGTTCCTGTATAGTTTTCCTATGCCCATGCTGGACGAAGCCCGGGAACTCAGCGTCACCGAAGCGACGCAACGCGGTGTCGCCAAGCTGATGGCGGAGGCTGAAGGCGGCGCTGATCTGGTGGTGACGCGACGTCATCGCCCAATCGCTGCGGTCGTCAGTTTTCGCCGGCTGGCGGAGCTGGAAGAGACACTCGCGGATCTACAGGACCTGGCGCTCGTCCTGGCCCGCGCCGCCACCGACAGCGGTCGCCGCACGTCGCTCGACGACGTCCTCGTCGCCTACGGGCACACCCGGGAGTCGCTAGCCACTCTTCCTGACGCAGAGTGACCTGTGGCAGAGGTCAGTTTCACCGATGCCGCGATTGACGATCTGAGGCGGATCGGGCCTGACGCCGTTCCGAAAGTCCTCAAGAAGGTCCTGCTGCTCGCAGACAACGCCGAAGCTGGATACCCGCTGGGTGGGGAACTCACCGGCTACCGGAAGCTGGTCGTCGGGCGCAACACCTGGCGTGTTGTGTATCGGGTCGCCGACGACAAGTCGGTGGAGATCTGCGAAGTGTGGGCGGTGGGTGCCAGGGCTGATGCAGAGGTGTACGCGGAAGCCGCCGCGCGGGTGCGGGCCGCGGGCGAGAGCGATCCCGTCCTTGTCGGCTTGGGCCAGGTCATCGAGCAACTTGGGCGCCTAGCTGGCGACGTCACGCCGCCTGAGTCTCGCCGCACCAGGGAACCTGTGCCGAATTGGCTTGCTGAGCGGCTGATTCATACCGTCGGCCTGGCTCCGGAGAAGGTCGCGGCACTTTCTCTCGAAGAGGCGGTCGACCGCTGGACCGAGTTCATGACGCGCCCACATTAGGCAGGTAGT
>WHSM01000191.1 GCA_009380105.1 Micromonosporaceae bacterium | reverse complement strand
GTGGGCGATGCGGTTACGCATGCCCTTGATCAGGCGCCATGGCACGGCGGGATGAGCTTCCAGCCAGGTCTCGCCCAAGCGCTCGAGATCCGCCGCCAGGCGAATGATGTTGTACTGGCACGCTCGCGTGACGGCGATATCCGAGTCGTACGCTTCGCGGCCTCGCGCCGCCAGTTGGCTCATCTCTGTCAAGGTGGCGTCGATGTAGAGCAGCTGCTCTGCGGTGCGTTCCTCCATCTCAGGCCGCGACCTTGAGCTGACGTCGATCACGATTCACGCGCCGGCGGAACAGCTCGTTGGACTCCAGTTCCTTGATGGTGACGACGTCGACGGGACATCCCAGCACCGCTGACAAGTCGTCCTGGAGGCTGACGTGGTCGACGAACGAGGCGTCGGGTGTGAACTCCACCAACAGGTCGAGATCGGAGTCAGGTCCATCGTCGCCCCGGGCGACCGATCCGAACACCCAGACCTGGGCGACAGAGTGGCGGGCGAAGGCGTCAGCTACGTCTCTGCGGTGCTGTTCGAGAAGCTGTGATGGACGGATGGCGTTGACGAGCTTCGTCTCCAACCGGTAGCCGGCTGCGCCGAGCAGCCGCTCGAGCATCAGAACGGACGGCTGGTGCCGGCCGGACTCGACGTTCGCCACTGTTGACTGCGGAACGTCGGCCTCCCGCGCAAGCGCACGCTGGGACATCCCGCGTTTGGCTCGGGCGGCACGTATCAGTTCTGCCGCCGTAGCGCTCTGGGGCGTCCGGTGTTCAGCCATGGGGCGATGATAGCGTATTCACCATCACGCAGCCTGGTGTTAGTTGATCAGGCATTGCTGTGCGCTCTAGTGGCCGAGCACATCTGGACCCGAAACACCGATCTTGGGGCGGGTGGCCCGAGGGTCAGGGGGTGCCCCAGCTGTAGGTCTGCTTGCGCAGCCGCAGGTAGACGAAGCTCTCGGTGCGGCGCACGCCGGGGATGCGGCGGATGCGCGTGGAGAGCACTTCGAGCAGTCCTTCGGTGTTGTTGCGTGCGACTATCCTGCGCCCTTGTCAGTCGTCAGCCTGGGGGATCGGCAGCGCGGGCCGCTCCGGGGTGGGGCCGGGGTCAGCTTTCGATCTTGGTCATCACGTGTTTGACCCTGGTGTAGTCCTCCAGGCCGTACGTCGACAGATCCTTGCCGTGTCCGGAGTGCTTGAACCCGCCGTGCGGCATCTCGGCGACCAGCGGGATGTGGGTGTTGATCCAGACGCAGCCGAAGTCCAGCCGCTTCGCCATCCGCATCGCGCGGCCGTGGTCGCGGGTCCAGACGCTGGACGCCAGCCCGTACGGCACCCCGTTCGCCCAGCGCACGGCCTCGTCCTCGTCGCTGAACCGCTGCACGGTGATGACCGGCCCGAACACCTCGTTCTGGCTGATCTCGTCCTCCTGGCGTACCCCCGAAATGACTGTGGGGGAGTAGAAGTAGCCCCGGTCGCCGTGGCGCGACCCGCCGGTCTGCACCGTGGCGTGGTCGGGCAGCCGCTCCACGAAGCCGGCGACCCGGTCGAGTTGGCTGGGGTTGTTCAGCGGGCCGTACGCCACGTCCTCGTCCGGGGGGCGTACAGCGGCGACCTTGTGTTCGAAAGCCTCGGCGCGCCTGCGGTAACGGTCGGCGATGGCGTCCATGTGGATTCCTTCCCGGTGTGGGCAGAGGATGCTGGTACGGACCTCAGGCGCGCCGGAAAGTCATCGGTCGGGCGCAGGCTGTCAGGTGAGGTTCTCGACTGTGCGGCGGCGTGGTTCTGTGCGGCGGTGTGCTAGTTACTATTGACCTTAGGAGAAGTGCGCGAGCACTGGGAACTCAGTCGCGGTATCCGCGCGGCAGCGGCGTCGGCCGCATCGCCCGGTCCATGCCGGAGGCGACGAACTCGGACACGGCGCGGCGCGCGTGCTGCCGGATCAGCAGGGCCGCCTGCGGGTCGCGGGAGGTCTCGACCACCCGCACGCCGCCGTCGATGTCGGCGAGCTCCATCTTGATGTCCTCGTGGTGTTCGAAGATCTCCCGGAACACCGGGTCCATCTGCCGGATCGGGTCGCCGTCCTCGATGCGCTCGCGCATCTGCCGGACGTGCACGCCGATCAACTCCGCGACGTCCGAGTCCTTGCTGGTGGTACGGGAGCGAATCCCGCCGGGGATGTCGTCGACCTCCCGCAGGATCTCCTCGTGGTTGACCAGCAGGTCGTGGATGACCCGCATGTCGCGCATCATCGTCCGGTCCATGCCGCCGCGGCCCATCATCCAGTCGGGCATGTCACCGGACTCCATCATCGGTGAGCGGCCCATCGGGCGGTCGCCGCCGCAGCCCGAGACGATGATGCTGGCGGGCACGAGGACGGCGAGTCGAGCCAGCGCCGCGCGCCGGCTCAACCGGGGCAACTCAGGCGCGCTCATCCCGCTCCTCGCGTGTCCGCTGCCGGGTTGGCCCGGATCGCCGGCATCGTCATTACGAGCAAGGATAGTAGATGCTCCCGGGGCCGGCTCGGGCTAGCCGAGGACGCTGACCTCCACCGGGCAGTGCGGAGTCTGGGCCGCGGCGAGCGCCGGGGCGGCCGCCACGACGATCGGCAGCGCGATCAACGCGACCACGCCGATCAAGGCGGCGGCGCGGCGCACCGGACCAAACGGCCTGCGCGGGGCGACCAGTCGGCGTACCCGCGCCAGCGCCTCCGGGCCGCCAGCGGCGAGCGCCCGGGCCGGGGCGCCTCCTCGCGCGGCGAGCGCCACCAGCGCCGCCGCGTGCGCCCCGCGATCGCCGTGCCTGACCGCGGCGTCGTCGGCGAGCATCTCGAGCAGCTGGGGGATCTGGTCGGCGGCGTGCCGGAACACCGGGACGCCCGGGAACGCGCGCGCCAGCGCGACGGCGACCCCGACAGCGAGATGGTGCCGGCCGCGCAGATGGGCCCGCTCGTGGGCCAGCACGCCGGTGAGCTGCCCGGGGTCGAGGACGTCGAGCGCGCCGGTGGTCAGCACGATCCGCCCGTGACCGCCGGGCAGGCAGTACGCGGCGGCGGCCTCGCACGGCACCACGAGCGCGCGGAGCCGGGTGTCGAGCCGGGCGACCGGGGCGAGCAGCGCGGCGTGGCGGCGCCGTTCCCGCACGGCCGCGGCTGACTCCCGGATCAGGCAGTACGCCGCGCGCGCCGCCACGCCGCCCCCGACCGCGGCGCCCGCGGCTCCCATCAGGGGCCCGCCGACCGCGCCGTACTCGGCCCGCAGCGCCCAGACGCACGCCCGCAGCAACTCGGCGAACCCCGCCCCGACGGCGCCGCGCGGGATCGTGACCACCAGGCTCGCCAGCACGACGGACAGCGCCGTGGAGACTGACAGCGCCTGCCACACGGCGACGCCGAGCCGCGGCGCGTGCTGCGGCCAGGCCGCTCTGCGCAACCACCACGCGCCGAGCGTGGCGGTGAGCAGCGCGTACGCCAGCAGCAGCCCGGCCGGGATCACCGCTGGCCGCCTCTGCCGTCGTGCGCCTCGTCCAGCGCCTTCCGCAGCGCTGCCACCTCGTCCGGGTCCATGCGATGCACGAGCCGCAGCAACGCGGCGGTCCGGTCGCCGCCGGAGGCGAGCGCCGCCTCCATGAGCCCCGCCGTGTGGTCCTCACGGCTGACGGTCGCCTGATAGCGGTACGCGCGCCCGTCCCGCTCCCGGGCGAGCAGGCCCTTGCGATGCAGGTTGTCCATCACGGTCATCACCGTGGTGTACGCCAGCTCCCGCTCCCGGCGCAGGTCGTCGAGCACCTCGCGCACCCTGGTCGGCCGCGACCAGGTCCACAGCCGGTCCATGATCGCCGCTTCCAGCTCTCCCAGTCGACGCACGCCACCCTCCCGTGGTCTCACCGATGAACTAGCGCGATAGTAGCCTCGGCGGCAGCGCCCCGCGTTTGCGGCGCTCTCGGCCGACTGCGGACGGAGGTGTGGCGCATGGCCGCCGAGGATCGCGCGACCCGCTGGCAGCGCCATTGGGACAAGCAGTCTCGGACCTACGACAAGGTGATGGGTTTCTGGGAACGTCGGCTGTTCGGCGACTCCCGCGAGTGGATCTGCTCGCAGGCGTCCGGGCAGGTGCTGGAGGTGGCGGTCGGGACCGGCCTGAACCTGCCCTGCTATCCCGGGGACGTGACTGTCACCGGCATCGACCTCAGTGAGCAGATGCTGGCGATCGCGGGCGACCGGGCGGCCGGCCTCGGCCGAGACGTCGACCTGCGCCACGGCAACGCCCACGAGCTGCCCTTCGACGACGACGTCTTCGACACAGTGGTGTGCACCTTCAGCCTCTGCGCGATCCCCGACGTGGAGCGGGCCGTGTCGGAGATGCGCCGGGTCCTGCGCCCCGGCGGCCGGCTGCTGTTGGCCGACCACGTCGCCAGCTCTTCCCGGCTGGCGCGCGGGGTGCAGCGGGGGCTGGAGCTCGTCACGATCCCGATCGGCGGGGAGAACTTCCTGCGCCGCCCGATCAACCAGGTGCGCGCCGCCGGCTTCGAGATCGAGCGGTCCGAGAGGTTCAAACTCGGCCTGGTGGAACGCCTCGTGGCGCGCCTGCCGGAGCGGGGATGACCCCGGGGGCAGCGCGCCCCGGTCACGAGTAGATCGTGGTCCAGGTCTTCCCGTCATCGGCGCTCTGCAGGATCGCGCTGTCCGCCGTGGCGACGTAAAAAGCCTTCTCGGGTACGGCGAAGGCCGTGATCTGACCGTCGACAGTGCCCACATTGGACCAGTTCCGGCCGCCGTCCTCCGATCGCTTCACTTCGCCGCTGACGCCGATTGCCCACAGTCGATCGTCGGTCTGCCAGTCCAGCAGCATGACCGGGGGACCGTCCTTGCTCCAGGTGCGCCCGCTGTCCGTGGAGCGCATCAGCCCCTGCTCGCCGCTCGCGACGAGCGTGTCGCCGTCGGACGGGCTCACTGCGAAGTCCCGCAGCGTGACCTGCCCCCGGCTCTGCCACGTCTTCTGGTCCGCGCTGACCATGAGCTGCCCGGACATCGAGTTGTACCCGTACACCGTGTCGTGCCGGAACCGCAGCGCGTGGAAGTCGGCCTCGCCCGCCAGCGACGACGTCCGCCACGTGGCGCCGCCGTCGGTCGACTCCATCAGGCCGAGCGCCGACGGCCCGTCCTCGCCGTGTCCCGGGTGGCCGGATGCGAGGAAGTGGTCGGACCCGGCGATGGTGAAGCCCATGGTGTCCTGCGCCCCTTTGCCCACGCGGCGGGCCTTGCCGCCGTCGGGGATCCGGAACAGGCCGTTGTGGGCGGCCGCGTACAGGTCCCCGTTGGCCGGGTTGATCCCGAGCCCGTGGACGTGCTCGATCGTCGCGCCGCCGCCGGTCTCGGCCCCCTTGTCGTCGGCGGGCTGGCCGCTGACGTACCACACGGCGGCGAGCACCAACGCCACCGCCGCGGCGGCCACTGCCACCACGACGCCGGGCCGCGACGACGGCGTCTGGCGGGGCGGGGGGCCCTGCCGCGTCCTCGCCTTCGCCGCCTGGGATTTGGCGGCCTGGGATGTGGCCGCCTTGGGCTTGGCCGCTTTCCGCCTGGCCGCCGTCGTCTTGGCCGCCTTCTGCTTGCTGGTCGTCTTGGCCACGTGTCGTCCTCATCGCTCGCCCGGGCGTCGCCGGCCTGATCACCTAAGCAGGATAGTAGTTCGTTGGCCGGGCGTGCGGCCCGAGGCTCCTCAGTCGTACGCCGGCGCCCGGGTCGACGGCGGCAGCCTCCGCAGCGTCCGGCTGGCGAGCACCGCGAACGTGGCCGCCGTGACCAGCGCTGCCGCGGCCTCGATCGCCCCGATCGCGAGCAGCGCGGACCGGTTGGGCGCGGGCGCGGCGAGCTGAACGTAATCGAGCAGGGCGGCAGTCCGCAGGCCGAACGCCGCTGCGGCGAGGAGCGCGAAGGCGAGCGGCCAAGCCGGCGTGCGGGCCGTGCCCCTGACCGACACGAGGTCTTCGCCGGCTCCTTCGTCGGGCTCGGCGCCCGGCTCGCGCTCGCCGAGCGGTGACAAGCGCCGCCGCTGGGCGGGGGTCCCTGTGGCGGCCGCCAGCCCTGCCCGAGTGGACGGTGGCGCCCATCCCCGGCGAGATGCAGGCTTGAGCGCATGGTGGAACTTGAGCGCGTGGTGAAATCCGGGCACTCCACGGAGCAGGTCAGCCAGCCCTCCCGGATAGCGGCGCCGGACGAGGCGATCGGCGCCGACGAGTTGCAGCTCGCGGCGCGCAACCACGGCATGCCGCTGGAGGCGCTGCACTACGACATCACCCCGCCAGGGCTGCACTACCTGCTGACGCATTACGACATCCCGGTGCTGGACGCCGCCACGTGGCGGCTCACTGTCGATGGCAAGGTGCGCCGCCCGCTCGTCCTCAGCCTCGACGACCTGCGCAGCCGGCCCGCCGTGACGCTCCCGGTGACCCTGGAGTGCGCGGGCAACGGCCGGGCGCGCCTCAATCCCCGCCCTGTGAGCCAGCCCTGGCTGAACGAGGCCGTCGGCACCGCCGAGTGGACCGGCACGCCGCTGGCGTCCCTGCTCGCCGAGGCCGGTGTGGAGCCGGGCGCCGTCGAGGTGGTGTTCACCGGCCACGACCACGGCGTCGAGCGCGGCGTGGAGCAGGACTACCAGCGGGGGCTCTCCTTCGCTGACGCGGCTCAGGAGGAGGTGCTGCTGGCGTACCAGATGAATGGTCTTCCGCTCCCGCCGCAGCACGGCTTCCCGCTGCGGCTGATGGCACCTGGCTGGTACGGCATGGCGCACGTGAAGTGGCTGCGCGCGATCACGGTGACCGACGAGCCGTTCGCCGGATTCCAGAACGCCAGGGCGTATCGCGTCAAGAACCACCCCGACGACGTGGGGGAGCCGGTGACCCGGATCCGGCCGCGCGCCCTGATGGCGCCGCCGGGATTCCCTGACTTCATGTCCCGGGCCCGGGTGGCGCGGCCGGGGCGGCATCTGCTGACGGGTCGTGCCTGGTCCGGCCTGGCGCCGGTGACCGGTGTGCAGGTCAGCGTCGACGGCGGAGCCACCTGGGACGACGCGGACCTGGAGCCCGCGCTCGGGCGGTGGGCGTGGAGCCGTTGGACGTACCAGTGGGACGCTGTGGAGCCTGGTCGGCACGTGCTGCTGGCCCGGGCGTCCGACGCCGCCGGCAACACCCAGCCGGTCGACCAGGAGTGGAACGCGCAGGGGATGGCGAACAACATGGCCCAGCGAGTCGAGGTCCACGTCTCATAGCGGGTCTGAGTCCTCAGTCCACAGCGCCAGGCGGGGCCAGCCAGGTGGCCGCCTGGCCCGTGGCCTTCGTGATCTGCTCGAAGTCGTGGTCGTAGTGCACGAGGGTCAGCGCGTGCAACTCAGCGGCGGCCGCCACAAGCAGGTCGACGGCGCCAGCCGAACGATGCGCGCCACGTCCGGTGAGGGTCGCCTGAACCTCGGTCGCGCGAGCGAAGACCTGGTCGGGCATGGACACCCAGGCGAAGGCGGCGTCGAGGAGGTCGACGAGTTCCTCGCGGTCAGCCTTGCAACGTGCGCTGTAGAGCACCTCAAGGTCCACGATCGGACACACCGCCACGAGGCCAGCGGTGATCTGCTGCTCCCAGCGCGTCCGTGCCTCCGTGTCCCGAAGCAGCCGCACCAAGGCGCTGGTATCCACCAGGAACCGAACCGGAGTCACCGTCGGTAGGCCGCCTTGTCCAGCAGTTCGTTGAAGGCGCCGGCTTCGCCGAGCTCAACCAGGCGGGCGAGCGCGTGGGCGCGACGCAGCCGATGCGCGGTCTCCCGCAGCGCCGTGTTCACCGTGTCCTTCTTGGTCTTGGTTCCCAGCAGGGCAGACGCCTCGCTGAGGGCCTCGTCATCGACGTCGATGAGAACCTTGGTCATTGCCATCTCCGTGTATATACAGATGATGGAGAAGTATATCTCGTCGTGGGTGCCGCTGCGGTCTGGCGGTCGGGTGTTGGGCGCGTGCGGCGGTCTGCTCATGGCGTGCTGGTGTGGTAGGTGTGTTGGTCTCGGACCCAGCGCACGGCCTCTTCGTGGTCGTGCATGAGCTTGACGTGCTTCGGGGGCCAGTGGATCGATCGGGTGTACCAGAGGTCGAACTCGTTGCTGTACTCCAAGGTTCCGATCACCAGGCCGCCTGCGGTCTGGACCATCTCCGCTTCCAACACCGGTCGTCTTCCTCTCTCTGTGAGTGCCACCGGTCTGTGAGCGTCACCCGGTCTGTGAGCGTCACCCGGCGCCGGGGACT
>WHSM01000571.1 GCA_009380105.1 Micromonosporaceae bacterium | reverse complement strand
GCCACCGGAGGACTGCACGTACCGGAAGTGCGCCAGCTTCTCCAGGTTCTCCGAGCCCTGGAACATCAGGTGCTCGAAGAGGTGCGCGAAGCCCGTGCGGCCTTCCGGCTCGGAGCGGATGCCGACGTCGTACACCACGGCGACGCCGACCACCGGAGCGCTGCGGTCCGGCGCGAGCACCACGCGCAGCCCGTTCGGCAGGCTGAACCGCTCAATCGGATAGGTCGTGGGCGGTATGGCTCGGCGCTCACCGGGCTGGAGGCCGCTGGAGCCGGGCGCGCTGTCGCGAAGAGTCACGCGTCGACCCTAGCTTGTGGCGGCGACAGGCCGGCGCCCGCGCGGACGCGTGCCGCTAAGCGACCGGGCGCACCGATGTGATCACGTCCTCGACGACGTCGTCGTGCTGCTTGTGGGTGCCGGGAATCGACACGTACAGCACAGCGGCCTCGGTGCGGCCCACGTCGATCAACGCCACCCCCACCAGCTCGTTCTTCGCCTTCAAGCCGGGCTCGTCGAAGTGCAGGCGGAATATCGACACCCAGGCCGGCCGGCCGCCGAGTTTCGTCTCCTCGCCGCGGAGCTGCTTCATCCGGTTCGGCTCGGGATAGTACGACGTGCGCACATCGGCGGTGACCTGCTTGCCGGTGCACTTCAGGTCGAGCGCGGTGCCGTCGTTGACGGTCGCGGGCACCGAGCCGGACAGGATCGACGCGTGGTACGTGCCGCCGGAGTACTCCTCGGTGATGAAGTGCTGCCCGACGCGGTAATGCACCTTGAGGTCACCGCCGCTCCAGTCCTCGTTCCACGCCTTCCAGGGGGCCCCGTAGGAGGCGTACGAGATGCCGGCCTTGCGGTCCACGGTGCGGGCGCCGGGCGGTGGCGGCGGCGGCTCCGCGTACTCGGGCGGCTTCGCGTTGGTCGGCGGCGGGCAGAGCTTGGCCAGCGGCGGCGCGTTCGGGTCGGTCTCGGGCTGTCCCCCGCCGAACAGGCCGCTGCCGCTCGCGCTGGACCGGCCGCCGCCGAACGCGCCGGCGAGCGCCATCACGAGCACGATGACAAGGCCGATCACGAGCAGCAACCCGGCGCCCCAGGCGAACATTCCGATGGTGCCGGGCTTGCGCCATTTCTGTGGGTACGGAGGATCCGCGGGCTCCTGCCCAGGCGGGTCCGAGAACCAGGTCGCCGTCACGGCGCCGGTCTGAGGCCAGGCCGGCGCGGAGGAGTCAGACCCAGCGACGTGGGCCGACCCGCCCGCTCGTGACGCCGCGTGGTCGTGGGCCGATCCGACGCGGAAGTCACTGTCGGCGCGGGCCCAAGGGCTGTCGGCGTCGGCCCCAGCGGAGGCGTCCCGATCGGCTGGCTCGTTCATATCGCCTCGACGGTAACCCGTCCCGTCACCCAACCCCCGTGGCAGCATCCCACCGCCTACTCATCGCGGCCCGCCGTCATGATCTGCGACATGGGACTCGGAGTCACACGGTTGCGCCCTTTCCCGTGTGGTTTCACGTCCCATGCCGCAGACATTGAACAGCCGGGACCCGGGAATAAGGCGCTTCTCTGTACGTTGTACGGAGTAGTCTCGACCCGGAGGCGCATGTGACATCAGCCCAGTTCGACGCCGGCACGGAGTTCGACCGGCAGGTCCAGAACCTGCTGGCCAAGGGGTATCCGGAGCTGGCGAACCTGTCGCGTCAGGAGTTCGAAGAGCGCCTGGCGCCGCTCTGTGAGGTCGCCATCGCCCATGGCTCGTCGTTGGCGCCACCGACGCCGGAGCGAGCGCCGTTTGTTCTGGTGGTCAAGATGCAGCTCGTGCCTGCGGACCGGGCGATGCCGCTGACGGCGCTGCACGGCAAGCACAAGCCGGGCTTCGCGGACTTCGACCCGGAGGACATCGCGCGATTCGAACCCATCGAAGAGCTGCCGGTCCCGGACACGCCCGCCTATCTGGTCTTCGGCCTCGAGCGAGGCGAGGAGACGCTCAACGTGACGCCCGACGACGCGATGGTCGCCATCACAGCCAGGGGTCGCACCTCCCTCACCGTGGAGGAGGGCATCGGTTTCATCACGCATTTCCCAGAGTCGCTGGAGAAGAATCACT
>WHSM01000218.1 GCA_009380105.1 Micromonosporaceae bacterium | reverse complement strand
AGGAGGGTGGCTGCGGCTAGCCACCAGGCTGGGGCTACCGACCAATGGGCGGCCAGCGCGCCGAGCCCTATCGCCGAGAGAGCGCCGCCGGCCTGCAGCAGCAGGGAGTCCACTGAGAGGACTGTCGCGCGCTCCTTTGCTGACGCCCGGCTGTGCATCAGCTCGGAGCGTGACGGGTCGGCGATCCCCAGGCCCAAGAACATTCCTGTGTACGCCAGGGCAGCCGCCGCGATCCCAGCCGTTCCGTCCAGCGACGCCGAGGCCGCGAGGCCCCCCAGCGACACCGCCGCGACCACGGCGCCGGTCGCCGCCGTCCGCCCCGCGTCCGTGGTCTCACCGCCGCCGAGCAGCCGGGCGACCCACGGGCCGAGCGCCGAGCCCACACTGACGGCGGCGAATCCGATCGCGGCGACGATGGCGTACCAGGTGGAAGCGGCAGCCGGATTCCCCGTGAGGTCGGCGAGCCGCCCCGGGGTGAGCAACTCGATCGCGTTGAGCGCGATCCCGAGCGCGGCCGCGGTCAGCAGCACCCGGGCGAGCAGCCCGTCGCGGAACCCGAGGCGGGCGCCGCGGCCGACGGTGGCGGGCACGTCCCGCAGCACCTCGCCGAACCGGGGACGCTCTCCGGCCCGCTCCGGCTCAGGCATGCCGAGCAGCGCCACCGCCAGCTGCCCGGCTCCGGCGAGCGCCGCCAGCAGCATCGGCGCCGACAGCGGCACCAGCACGCCGCGGTCGGGCAGGAGCCCCCACAGTGCGATTACCAGGGGCAGTCCGCCGCCGACCAGCGTCCCGACCGCCAGAGCGGCCGAGCCCGCTGCGTTGCCCTGCGCCAGGCCGCGCCGCAACTCGCCGGCATCCGGCCCCCCACCGCCGCTGGCCCGCTTCCCGCCGCCGGCGGTCGCGGCTGCCGCGTGCACCGCGTCGACGTACCAGGCCTCGGCGGGGCCGCTGGACAGCGCCCGCGCCAATGCGTTGAGCACCCCGATGGCGACGAACATCCACAGGCTCGTGGCGAACGCCATCCACACCACCGCGCCGACAGTGACCGCCGCCGACGCGGCGAGCACCGTGCGCCGGCCGATCACGTCGGCCAGCCCTCCAGTGGGCAGCTCCAACGAGGCGACGGCGATGCCGTACACCGCGAAGACCAGGCCGACCCCGGCCAGGCCGATGCCGCGCACCTCCATCAGCAGCACCATGACCGGCAGCCCCAGCCCCCGGGGCAGCCAGGTCAGCGCGCTGATCAGCACAAACCGCCGCCGCGCGGCGCGAGCGTCGATCATGGCAGGTACCCCCGAATCGGGAAGGCGGCGAGGAAGATCGTCACCTGCTCGGCGTCAACGGCGGCATCGTCTCCGGCGGCAGCGTCGTGGGCGGCGTACTCCTGGATGAGGGCGTGGACCCGCTCGGTCAGCGAGCGGACCGACGCTGGAGTGAGGCGGACGATGTCGTCGCTCTGCCCGGCGACGTCGCGCCACTCCGCGCTCCAGTCCGCCTCCTCGAACCGCTCCGCCATCTGGACCGCGGACTCCCGCTGACGTCGCCGCAGCCACCGGGTCACCTCGCGCCCTTCCGGCTCGCCAGCGAAGTGGGACTCGGTCCAGCTCGTGTACCGGTGGGCGGCCCGCCAGCGCCGGTCGCGGGCGTTCGGCTGCTCGGGGTCCTCTTCGATGAACCCGAACCGGGCGAGCTGACGCAGGTGGTAGCTGGTGGCGCCGGAGCTCTCGTCGAGCTTGCGGGCCAGCTCGGTGGCGGTGGCGGGCCCGTCGACCCGCAGGGTGCCGAGCAGCCGCACCCGCAGGGGATGGGCCACCGCCTTCAGGCTGGCCAGATCGGTGACGCGACGGATGTTCTCCACGCTCGCAGCGTACAGTTGCAAAGATCTTTTTGCAAACATTTCTTTGTGATGTACACCGAGAACACGGCGCCCGGGGCGCGGCGCCCCGATCGCCGTGCTCAGCGTGTCAGGCGTCCCGGGCGGCGACCGCCGCGTCGGGGAAGTCGCTGAAGAGCCCGTCGAGGCCGAGGCCGTAGAACAGCTCGTACTCGGCGGCGGCGTCACCCCAGGCCGCCGGATCCGAGCCCTTCCGGAAATCGGCCGGCAGGAAGGTGTTCTCGTTCCGGAACGTCCACGCGTGCACCAGGAGGCCCTCGGCGTGCGCGTCCGAGATCAGCGAGGTCGGCTCCAGCAGCTTCCCGGACGAGTCCCGGGGCACGATCATGTTCTTGTTGAAGCTGACCAGGTCGGCGTACCCGGAGATCCAGCGCAGCCCTTTGGGCTTGGCGAGGTCCTGGTAGGTGCGGGGGTCGCCGGAGACCGTGAAGTCGTACGGCTGCCCGCTGCTGTTGATGATCTGCGCCAACGGCACGTCGATGACCTGGTCCATCGCGCGCAGGTTCGCAGTCTCGAACGACTGGATGATCACCGGAGAGTCGGCATTCGCCAGGTCGTTGGCGCGCAGCGTGGCCAGCAGCGGCGGCTCCAGCGGCAGGCCGATCGACTGGAAGTACGTCGGGTGCTTCGTCTCCGGGTAGATGCCGATGGTGCGACCGGTGCGGCGGCTCTCCTTGCGCGTGAGATCGATGACCTCCTGGAACGTCGGCACCTCGAACTCGCCGTCGAACCGCGTGTTCTTCGGCCGCAGGTCCGGCAGCCGCTCCTTGGCCCGCAGCGTCCTCAACTCGGCGAGCGTGAAGTCCTCGGTGAACCACCCGGTGATCTCTCTGCCGTCGATCGTCTTGGCAGTTTTCCGGTCGGCGAACTCAGGATGGTCCGCGACGTCGGTGGTGCCTGAGATCTCGTTCTCGTGCCGCGCCACCAGCACCCCGTCCTTGGTGGCGACGAGGTCCGGCTCGATGTAGTCGGCGCCCAGCTTGATCGCCAGCCGGTACGCGGCGAGCGTGTGCTCGGGCCGGTAACCGCTGGCTCCCCGGTGCGCCGCCACCAGCGGCGTGCGGGCGAGCGGCTGCTCGGAGCCAGCCCGCCCCTCGGCAGCCTGGTTGGCGGCCGGGTTCGAGTGCCGGAGCCCTGCTTGGACGGCCTTGCCCGCGCCCGCCTGGGAGGGCGGGCCGGGGTCGGCCTGCGCGACCGCTCCGATCATGAGAGAGGTGCCAAGCGCTGTCACGCTGGCGACGATACCTACTGAAATGCGCGTCAGTGTCCCCATGGTGTGATCCAAGCCGCCCAAGCCGATGCTGTCCAGGGTGGACTTACAACAGTGAGTGAACACTTCCACAACGGGCGCCGCTGCCGGTTGGGTCACGACAGTTCAGCCGACCACGTTGCCGACAGCTCAACCCAAGTCAGAAGGTTCGGCGCGGGACCGCCCGCCGAGAACGTAGGCTGCGGGCGTGCGTGTGCTGCTGATTGGTTCCGGGGGGCGCGAGCACGCCCTCGCCGTCGCTCTCGCCGACGATCCCGCCGTTGAGCACCTGGTCGCGGCGCCGGGCAATCCGGGCATCGGCGCTGTTGCCGAGCTGCGCGCCGTTGACGCGGGCGATCCCGCCCCGGTCGCGGCGCTTGCGAAGGAGACAGCGGCCGACCTGGTGGTCGTCGGCCCGGAGGCGCCGCTGGTGGCAGGGGTGGCCGACGCTGTGCGCGCCGAAGGCGTCGCCTGCTTCGGCCCGTCCCGGGCGGCGGCTCGGATCGAGGGCTCGAAGGCGTTCGCCAAGGACGTGATGGCCGCCGCGAACGTGCCGACCGCCGGGTCGCACGCGTGCCGCTCGCGGGAAGAGGTCGCGAAGGCGCTGGACGATTTCGGCCCGCCGTACGTCGTGAAGCACGACGGGCTCGCCGCCGGCAAGGGTGTGGTGGTGACCGACGACCGGGACGCCGCTGCGGCGCACGCCGCAACCGCGCCGCAGAACGTGGTCGAGGAGTTCCTCGCCGGACCCGAGGTGTCGCTCTTCGTGATCTGCGACGGCAGGACGGCCGTGCCCCTCGTGCCGGCGCAGGACTTCAAGCGGATCGGCGACGGCGACACCGGCCCGAACACCGGCGGGATGGGGGCGTACGCGCCGCTGCCGTGGGCGCCGCCCGGGCTGGTCGAGGACGTGATGGCCCAGGTGGTGCGTCCGACGCTCGCCGAGATGGCGCGCCGGGACGCGGATTTCACCGGCCTGCTCTACTGCGGGCTCGTGCTCACGGCGGACGGCCCGAAGGTGATCGAGTTCAACTGCCGGTTCGGCGACCCCGAGGTGCAGTCGGTGCTGGCGCTACTGGAGACCCCGCTCGCCTCAGTGCTCTACGCCGCCGCGGCCGGGAACCTCGCCGACGCGCCGCCGCTGCGGTGGCGGGACGGCGCGGCGGTGACCGTCGTGATGGCTTCGGAGGGGTACCCGGCCATGCCGCGCACCGGGGATGTGATCACGGGAGCGATGACGCCCGCCGGCGAGCCGGTGCCCGGGGTGCTGCACGCCGGGACCGCTGTCGACGCCGAAGGCGCGCTGGTGACCAGCGGCGGCCGGGTGTTGTCCTGCACCGCTGTGGGCGCTGACCTCGCGGCGGCCCGCGAGAACGCGTACGGCCTGGTCGGGCAGGTCACGTGGGACGGCGCCCAGCACCGCGGCGACATCGCCCTGGCCGCCGTCCACGGCGACATCGCCGTCCCCCAGACCCGACCCCCCGGCCTGATCACCGTTCCCGGGGATGACGTTGGACCCGTTTCGCGAGACACGCGGGGGGCGTTTCGCGAAACCGGTCCACTGTCGCGCCGCTGGGGCGGGGTCAGCTAGCGGGTGTCCTTCCGCGTCGTCGCTTGGCGGTCGGCTTCCTCGCCGGTGGCGATCGGGGCCGTGAGGTACCCGTCCGGGATGCCGAAGCCCTCGATTAGGGTTCGGGCGTGCGGGCGGAGTTGGCGGCACAGCTCGTTGACCGTGGAACGCACCGCTTTCGCCCGCGCCGGGGTGAGCCGGCCGTGCTGCAGGAACCATCCCAGGTCCGCCTCCACGTTGGAGAGCACGTAGAGGTCGCAGACCCGCTCCAGCACCGCGGCGCACCCCGGGTCGGCGCAGCGATCGAGCGCCGCGACGAACGCCTCCAGCACCACCCGGTCGACGTGAGCGCGGGCCGCCGTGAGCAGGTGGTCCTGCGCGGCGTTGAAGACCTCGAACGCCTGCGGGCCCGTGCCGGCCCGCCGCAGCCGCCGCGCCAGCCCGTCCACGATGTGCTTCTCCCGGTCCTCGAACAGCTGGAGCTGCCATCCCCGGTCGTACAGGCCGGCCTCTTCGTCGGTGCCGGGCGCCGCGTCGATCAGGCGGCGGATCACCTCGCGAGCGGCGGTGCGTTCGATCACGGCCTCCACGAAGCTCTCCGCCACGAACCGGGCGATGCCGAGAGGGTTCAGCTCCCCGACGTGGTCCCGGTAGCTGGTCAGCAGACCCTTGGCGACCAGTTGCAGCAGCACCGTGTTGTCGCCTTCGAACGTGGTGAACACGTCCGTGTCGGCCTTGAGTTGCGGGAGCTGGTCACGGCCAGGTAGCCGGCGCCGCCGCACGCTTCGCGGCACGTCTGGATGGTGCGCGTCGCGTGCCAGGTGGCGACGGCCTTCAGTCCGGCCGCGCGGTGCTCCAGCTCCCGCTGCGCCCGTTCACGGGCATCCCGGTCGTCCTCGTCGGAGTCGGCGTCGGGGTCCGGCGGCGGCGCCAGCTCGCCCAGCCGGCCGGCCAGCTCCTCCTGGGCGAACCGCAGCGCGTAGCTCGTGGCGATCGCCGGTAGCAGCCGCCGCTGGTGCGCCAGGTAGTCCAGCAGCACCACCTCGTCGCCGGAGTCCGGCGGGCTGAACTGGCGGCGCACGTCGCCGTACCGGACGGCGATGGACAGCGCCAGTTGCGCCGCGCTGCCGGCGGTCGCGGCGACGGCGATCCGGCCCCGGACCAGGGTGCCGAGCATCGTGAAGAACCGCCGCGTCTCGCTCTCGATCGGGCTGGAGTACGTCCCGTCGGGCGCCACGTCGCCGTGCCGGTTGAGCAGGGCTTCCCGCGGGACGCGCACCTGGTCGAAGGTCAGCCGGCCGTTGTCAACTCCGGCCAGCCCGGCCTTGGCTCCGCAGTCCTCGATCGTCACCCCAGGCTGGGAGCGACCGGCCGCGTCGCGGATCGGGACCAGGAACGCGTGCACCCCGTGGCCCGCGCCGAGCGTGACCAGCTGGGCGAACACGACCGCGATCCGGCCGTCCCGCGCCGCGTTGCCGATGTAGTCCTTCCGGGCCGCCGGGTGCGGCGTGTGGATCACGAACTGCTCGGCGTCCGGATCGTAGGTCGCCGTGGTGCGCAGTTGCTGCACATCCGAGCCGTGGCCGGTCTCGGTCATGGCGAAGCAGCCCGGCAGCTCGAAATCCATGATCTTTTTGAGGTACGCCGCGTGATGCCGCTGCGTGCCGAGCGCCTGCACCGCGCCGCCGAACAGCCCGAACTGCACCCCCGCCTTCACCATCAGCGACAGATCCCCGGCCAACAGCTCCAACGTGGCGACCGACCCGCCGACGTCACCGCCGCCGCCGTGCTCCTTGGGGAAGCCGAGCCGGGGCAGCCCGCTGGCGGCGAGGGCGCGCATCTGCTCGTACACCCGCTGTCTGTGGCTGTCGATGTCGAGACCGTGCACGGGCGCGAAGAGCGGGCCCCGCAACTGCTCGCGCACCTGTCGTCGCACGTGCGCCCAGCGCCCGCCGACGAGCTCGCGCAGCGCCGCCACGTCGACGTCGAGATCTGGGGCGAGGCTGGTGTCGGGCTGCGGTTCGGCGTCGGCCATGCCGCTCAGCGTATTGAATACCGAGCGCCGCAGCCGGCTAGGTCAGCAGATCCAGCAGGGCGTGCCCGCGGGCGCTGCGGGTCACGTGCACCGTGCGGCCGCGGCGTTGCCGGTAGATCAGTCCCGCCGTGGCGAGTCGGTCGCAGTGGTAGGTCAGCTGGCTCGGAGTGCAACCAAGTTTGTCCGCGAGCTCTCCCATGGTGAGCGGGTGATCCAGGCTGCGCAGCAATTCCGCACGGAGCGTGCCCAGCACGACCGAGAGCGGATCAGCGCCCGCGGCGATGCCGTCGGTGAGCCCGGCGAGCGCCGCCCTGTGGCCGGGAAGCCCGTAGCCGATCCACACCACGTCGGGTAGATCCAGGTTGCCGATGTAGCCGTCGGCGCGTCCGGAGATCATCGGTGCGAGCACCAGCCGGCGGCCTTGGAGGTCGTAGTCAGCGGGCTCGGGGTCCGGCAGGTGCAGCACGTTGTCGACGAGTCTCGCCCGGGGATGTGTCGACGTCAGCACCAGGTCGAGCGCGCCGCTGACCACGGCGGCGCCGATCCGGTCGGTTTCCCGCTCGATCAGCGGCCGCAACAGGCTCCACGCCGCGGTGACCCCTAACCACGTCTCT
>WHSM01000401.1 GCA_009380105.1 Micromonosporaceae bacterium | reverse complement strand
GGTCGACGGAGAATCCTGCGCGCGCGAGGATCTCGCCGGCGAGGTCGCAGACCGCGACCTGGGCCCGGCTGGCGCCGATGGCGGTCGCGAGCACTGCGCCGCCGCGGGCGTGAAAGGCCAGGCGCACCGGGGGCCGCCCGCCGGTGGACTCGCCGTCGGCGCGCTCCACCACCAGGCCGTGGTACGAAAGTGCCCTTAGCGTGAGCACCGGCCCACCCCCGCACCCGAAGGACCGCCATGTCAGCCCCACCAGTGGTCGCTCCCTGCGACATCGTCGTCTTCGGTCTCCCGCGCAGGGCTCGACGACCACGGCTACCGGGACAAGGCGGCCGCCGAGCTGCCCGGCTTCGTGCCCGACTGATCGAACGCGACGGACGCACGTGGCACGAGGAGGACCTCGCATGACGCACCCCGTGGTGAGCACGGTGACCGAGCGGATCGCTTCGCGCAGCGCTTCCAGTCGCGCCGCATACCTCTCCCGGATCCGCCAGACCGGGGCTGCCGGGCCAGCGCGCGGCGACCTGGGCTGCGCCAACCTGGCGCACGGGTTCGCGGCGTGCTCGCCGTCGGACAAGCTCAGTCTGCGTGGCCCGGAGAAGCCGAACATCGCGATCGTGTCCGCGTACAACGACATGCTCTCGGCGCACCAGCCGCTGGAGACGTATCCGGCGCTGCTCAAGCGTGCGGTGGCCGAAGCCGGGGGCGTGGCGCAGTTCGCCGGCGGCGTGCCGGCGATGTGCGACGGGATCACCCAGGGCCGGGACGGCATGGAGTTGTCGCTGTTCAGCCGGGACGTGATCGCGATGGCGACGGCTGTCGCGCTCTCCCACGACATGTTCGACGGGGCGCTGCTGCTCGGGGTCTGCGACAAGATCGTGCCGGGGCTGGTGATCGGCGCGCTGTCGTTCGGGCGCCTGCCGACCATCCTGGTCCCGGCCGGGCCGATGACCTCCGGACTCGCCAACGCGGAGAAGAGCAAGATCCGCCAGCTGTACGCCGAAGGCAAAGTCGGCCGGGCGGAGTTGCTGGAGGCGGAGTCCGCCGCCTACCACGGGCCGGGCACATGCACCTTCTACGGCACCGCTGCGGGAGGCGCTGACGGTCGCCGCCGGCCGCCAGTCGGTGGCGCTCACCGGGCAGGCCGCTCCGATCGGCGAGCTGGTCGACGAGCGCGCCGTCGTCAACGGCGTGGTGGCGCTGCTGGCCACCGGGGGGTCCACCAACCACACCATGCACCTGGTCGCGATGGCGGCCGCGGCCGGCATCGACCTGCGCTGGGACGACTTCGCCGCGCTCTCGGCGGCCGTGCCGTCGCTGACGCGGATCTACCCGAACGGGTCCGCGGACATCAACCACTTCCACGCCGCGGGCGGGATGGCGTGCCTGATCGGCGAGCTGCTCGACGGCGGGCTGCTGCACGGCTCGGCGCGCACCGTGGCCGGCACGGACCTGGCCGCCTCCTACCGGACGGAGCCGGTGCTGGCCGACGGCGCGCTGACCTGGCGGGACGGGCCGACCGAGAGCCTCGACAAGAGCGTGCTGCGCGGCGTCGCCGACCCGTTCGCGTCGGACGGCGGCCTGCGGATGCTCAGCGGCAACCTTGGCCAAGCCGTGCTGAAGACCTCGGCGGTCAAGCCGGAGCACCGGGTCGTCGAGGCGCCGGCGCGGGTGTTCGCCGACCAGGCCGCCTTCCTCTCCGCCTTCTCCGCGGACGAGCTGGACGGCGACCTGGTGGCGGTGATGCGCAACCAGGGGCCGCGCGCCAACGGCATGCCCGAGCTGCACAAGCTGATCCCGGCGCTCGGGGTGCTGCAGGACCGCGGTCACGCCGTCGCCCTGGTCACCGACGGGCGGATGTCCGGCGCGTCCGGCAAGATCCCGGCCGCGATCCACCTCACCCCGGAAGCGGCCGCGGGCGGGCCGCTGGCGCGGGTGCGGGACGGGGACATGCTGCGACTCGACGCCGTGGCCGGCGTGCTCCAGGCTGTGGTGGACGCCGACGAGTTCGCGGCGCGGCCGGCCGCTCCCCCTCCGAGCGCTCCGGTCGGGACGGGGCGGGAGCTGTTCGCCGCCTTCCGCGACGCCGTGGGCCGGGCCGATCAGGGCGCGAGCGTGTTCGGGGCGATCTCATGAGCGAGCGAGCCCGCCTGCTCGACCAGCGCTGAGACCGCCGCCGACTACCTCGCCCTGCCCAACGTCGGCCGCGTCGGCGGCTCCTGGCTCACGCCGGCCGACGCCCTCGCCGCCGGGGACTGGGCGCGGATCGAGCGACTCGCCACCGCGGCGGCAGCACTCCGATAGCATCGCTTAGTTCAAGCCTTGAGAAAGGGCTTTTGCAGATGGGGTTGGGGCCTCGCAGGTGGGTGGGAGCAAGCCATGAACGCCAAGCGGACCACCGTGCGCGACATGCGCCGGTCCAACCGGTCGGTGATCCTGAGCATGCTGTTCCGGGACGGCCCGCTCAGCCGTCACGAGCTCGCCCATGCGACCGCGCTGAGTCAGGCCAGCGTCAGCAACCTCGCCGGCGACCTGATCGCCGAAGGCCTGATCGAGGAAGCCGGCTCCGTCGAGTCCGACGGCGGCCGGCCCCGCACGCTGCTCCGGATAGCGCCGGGGCACCGCAGCGTCATCGGCGTCGACGTCGGCGAGACCCGGGTGCGGGTCGAGCTGTTCGACCTGTCGATGACAGCGCTCGCCAAAGCCGACCATCCTCTCGACTCCTCGACCGCCGACCCCGAGACCGTGGTCCGGCACGTCCTGTCCGGAATCGAGTCGGTCGTCGAACAGGCCGGCGTGGACCCGGGACGGGTGCTCGGCGTCGGCGTCCCGGGCGCCGTCGAGCAACCAGAGGACGCGGTGCTGGACGCGCAGTCGCACGGGTGGGAATCGGTGCCGCTCGGCGCGATGCTGCGCGCCGGCTGCGACCTGCCGATCGTGGTGGACAACGGCGCGAAGGCGCTCGGTCAGGCGGAGATGTGGTTCGGCGCCGGTCGCGGCGCGCGCCACGCGGTGATCGCACTGGTCGGGTCGGGCGTCGGCGCCGCCGTGGTCGCGGACGGGGCCAACGACCGCGGCGCGCACGGCAGCGCCGGCGAGTGGGGGCACACCACGATTTCGCACGGCGGCCGGGAGTGCCGTTGCGGGGCGCGTGGCTGTCTGGAGGCGTACGTCGGAGCCGAGGCGATCCTGGACCGCTTCCGGCAGGCGAACCGGGGCCGCCCGGCTCCCGGCGCGGACGAGGAGTCCGCGCTGGCCTGGCTGCTCGCCGCCGACTCGAAGACGGCGCAGCGGGTGCTCGCCGAGACCGCCGGCTGTCTCGGCGCCGGAGTGGGATCGCTGGTCAACCTGTTCAACCCGGAGCGCGTGGTGCTGAGCGGCTGGGCCGGTCTGGCGCTTGGCGGGCGGTTCCTACCGGAGATCCGCGCGGCCGCGCGGAAGCACGCGCTCCGCCGACCGTATGCGCAGACCTCGATCGAGCTCGGCCAACTCGGCCAGGACGCGGTCGCGATGGGCGCGGCCACCCTGCCGTTGGCCCGCCTGCTCAACCAGGGCGGCGCTGACCCCCTTCTCTGAGTAGACCGTGAAGCCCCACTGTCGAATGGCGACAGTGGGGCTTCACGGTCTGCGGGGTGCGGGTTCAGGTCGGCAGGTTCCATTTTTGGTTCGCGCCGCCGTGGCAGCTCCAGAGTTGCAGTGGGGTGCTGTCGGCGGGGTTGTTGCCGGTGACGTCGAGGCACTTGTTCGCTTGTGGGTTGACGAGGTCTCGGCCTGCGGTGTGGGTCCAGCGTTGGGCGCCGGTGCCGTTGCAGGTCCAGAGTTGGACTCTGGCGCCGTCGGCGGTGGAGCCTCCGGAGACGTCAAGGCACTTGCCGAGGGCCCGGATGGCGCCGTCGGCGCCGATGGTCCAGCGTTGGGCGTCAGTCCCGTTGCAGGTGTAGAGCTGGACCTGCGTGCCGTCGGCGGTGTTGGCGGCCGCGACGTCGACGCACTTGCCGGCCAGCCCGGTGATCTGCCCGACGCGGCTGCC
>WHSM01000497.1 GCA_009380105.1 Micromonosporaceae bacterium | reverse complement strand
CTCACCGCCGCGGCCGACCAACTGGAGGTGCGGCTGCGCGGAAGCGGTGGCCACACCGCCCGCCCGCACCTGACCACAGACCTGGTCAACGCGCTGGGTCGCGTGGTGGTCGAGGTCCCGGCGATGCTCTCCCGGCGGGTGGATCCGCGGGCCGGCGTGTCGCTGGTGTTCGGGGCTGTCCGCGCCGGCCAGGCCGCCAACGCGATCCCGCAGGAGGGGTACGCGCGCGGCACCGTCCGGGTCCTGGACCGCACCGCCTGGCAGGAGGTCCCCGAGCTGCTGGAAGAGTTGGTCGCCGCGGCCGTGGCCGGCACCGGGGCGCAGGCCGACGTGGAGTACACCCGCGGTGTGCCGCCGGTGGTCAACGACCGCATGGCGACCGCCACGATGGCGGGCGCGGCCGCCGCCGCGCTCGGCGGCGACAAGGTCGTCGAGTCCCAGGTGAGCATGGGCGGCGAGGACTTCGCGTGGTACCTGGAGCAGGTGCCCGGCGCGATGGCGCGACTCGGCGTGGGCCGCCCCGGCGAGGAGCTGGACCTGCACCAGGGCAGCTTCGACGTCGACGAGCGAGCCATCGGCCACGGCGTGCGCGCGATGGTGCACACCGCGCTCGCGGCCCTCGACAACGGCATCACCCAGGCCTGACCTCACCCGGGCAGCGGGCGTCACCCAGCCGGACCTCCCCCGGCCGCGGCGAGCCCGCCGCCCGATCAGGCGCGCCGCTGCTTCTTGTGCCGCACGTCCAGCCAGTCGCGGGTGCGCTTCCCAGGCCGGTACGGGGAGTCCAGGCACTTGGCGACCACCCCGGACAGCCCCTGCTCCTGACTGGCGGCCATCGCCGCTTCGCCGTCCTCGGGGAAGGACGGCGGCACCTGCCAGCGGTCGCCGGCGATATCCAGGTCGTCCAGCCGGCCGCGCCGCTCGGCGTAGTCCAGGCCGAGCAGCGACTCGCCGTCCACGTAGAGCAGGTCGTAGACCAGATACGTCACCGGATTGCGGCCGGCGCGCCGACGGGCCCGAACCGGGTCGCTCTCCTCGGAGCGCGCCGCCAGCGCGTCGGCGCTGAGGCTTCCGCCGCGGAACGCCACGATCTCGCCGTCGAGCACGCCCTCGACCGGCGCCAGCGCCTCGGCCAGCTCGCGCAGCTCCGGGTAGCGGCCGGTCACGTCGGCGTCCGCGTCGTCGCGGAGCACCAGCCGTCCGCCGCTGACATAGGCGATCGCGCGCAGCCCGTCCCAGCGCATCTCGTACGCCCACCGCTCCGCCTCGTCCGGCAGCGAGCCCCGCGTCGCCCGCATCGGCTGGAGCAGCTCCGGCATCGGCTCCCAACCTGCATCTGGCGGATCCATCCTGTGAATCATCCAGTCGTCGCCTCTGGTGCGGAACAGCACGTACCGGCCGGAGGTGCGCTTCCCGTCGAGGGTCACCATCACCTCGTTGTCGCGCCACTTCTCGGTGACGTAGGTGCCCCGGTCGTGCAGTTTCACCGTGCCGGCGCCGTACTCGCCTTCGGGGATCTCGCCGGTGAAGCCGGCGTACTCCATCGGATGGTCCTCGGTGTGCACGGCGAGGTGGTTGCGCTCGGGGTCGCGCGGGATGCCTTTCGGGATCGCCCACGACACCAGCACGCCGTCGCGTTCGAGGCGGAAGTCCCAGTGCAGCCGTCGCGCGTGGTGCTGCTGGATCACGAATATGTCCCCGTCGCCTTTGGCGGAGCGGCGTTTCCGCTTCGGCACCGGCTCGGGCGTCCGCGCGGCGTCCCGCTTCTTCCGGTAGGTCTCCAGCCGGTCGGCCATGCCGCCAGTCTCGCTGAGATCCGTCAAGATCGCTTTCATGGGGTACGACGCGGAGCCGCGACTCCGCGTCGTACCCCATGAAACTGATCGTGTGACGACGGCGCGTCAGGCGCCTGCCGACGGTGGCCGGGGACCGGCGTGGGGCGGATGCGGCGGGCCACCGCGGGCTGGCGCGGGCCTGCGACGCCGCAGCAGCCAGACCAACGCCACGATCGGGACTGCGATGGTGACCAGGAACGGCAGCGTGGCCCCGAGGACGGTGAGCGCCACGCTCAGGGTCGTCCCGTAGGCCGCCCAGCCGGTCTTCAGACCCGGCCAGAAGCCGATCTCGGCGGGTTTCGGCGCCTTCCGCGGCGGCGCCTTGGTGAACAGCTCGACGACCAGAGTGGAGTACGCCACCTGGTCGGCGAGCTTGCGCTTGCGCCCCTCCAACGCGGCGAGCTCGGCTTCCCGCTTGGTCAGCTCGCGCTCCACAGTGGAGATCTCACTGAGCGACTGGGCGCGGCTCAGCAGGGCCCGGATCCGCTTCACGCTGGCGCGCTGGCCCTCGATCCGGCTGTCCAGGTCGATGACCGCCTCGGAGACATCCTCGGCGGCGATCGTGCGTCGCAGTTCCTTGCCCAGTTTGGAGATCCGGGCCAGGCTCGCCGAGAACTCCTTGGCGGGGATCCGCAGCGTGAGCTTGGCGCTCGCCTCCCCGTCATCGCGGCGTCGCTCGTCACCGCCGACGAACCCGTCGGCGTCCTTCGCGATCGTCGTCGCCTTGTCAGCGGCCGCGCGGAGATCCTTGACCTCCAGCCGCAGCTCGCCGGTGTGGATCACGTCCCGCGCCGGCTTGCCGACCTGCGGGTCTTCCTTGCCGCCCGGCCCCTGCCGCTCGCCGTCGGCGCCGGCCGGCCCCTCCTGCTCACCCTCCGCGCCGGCCGGCGCCCGGGCGTCCTCGTCCGGGGCGCTGCTGGTGGGGCTTTCGGCGCCGCCGCACCCGGTGAGCGCCATCGCTCCGGCGAGCAGCAGCGCCACCCCCACGCCGAGCCGTCGATCAGTCCATCGCACCTTCATGGCTCCTCCATCCCCCGTCGGCTG
>WHSM01000140.1 GCA_009380105.1 Micromonosporaceae bacterium | reverse complement strand
CGCCCCAGGCGCCCCCTCACGGCCCGGACCGCTCTGCCACCCGCCAACCAGCCCCTTCACGTGCGGCTACCCCCCAACATCCGCGCCTCAACCCGCGCAGCGACCGATACCAGAACCGCCCTAATTCAGCGCCCTCCTAGAGAAGTTCCTCGCGGCGTTCGCCGCCGGCGACACCGCGGGCCTGGTGGCGCTGCTGCACCCGGACGCCGTGCTGATCGGCGACAGCGACGGCAAGGCCCGCACCGCGACCCGGGCGATGGTCGGCGCGGACAAGATCTCCCGCTTCTTCTTCGGCCTGCTCGACCAGTACGGCGTCGAGACGCTCGGCGCCGCGCGGTTCGTGCTGGTCAACGGCGATCTGGGGATCGCCATGCCGGAGCAGCCCGGTGACGACCCGCGGTGGACACTCTCGCGCCGCGTGACGGCGTTCGCGATCCGGGACGGCCGGATCACAGCGATCTACGACGTGGTGAACCCGGACAAGCTGACCCGCGTGCCGTGGCTCGCTTGACGGCGCTGCCGAACTGCCCCAGATCACACTAGAAGTCCGTAACGTCACCCGTGGTTATCATCAATGTTTCGACCTGGGGGTGGGGATGCGCGGATGGCGGGCGAACCTGATCGGCAGCGGCGTCATCCTCGCGTTGATCACAGCGATCTCGACCGGCCTGCCGATGATCGCCGAACGGCTCCCCGACCATCACGCGGTGACCCCCGGAGAGCGACTCCACGTCACCCCCGACGTGACCGTGCTTCCGCCGGCCGGCGCCGCGCAGGATCGCGCTGACAGCTCCCCGCGACGAGGCGCGCTGTTCCTGGAAGTGCGTGGCATCCGGTACGCGCTCCGCGGGTCCGAGTACTCGTTGGACCTCCGCCACGCCGAGGAGCGGCTGCGACAATGGATTGCCGACCTTCAGGGCTACCACCTCAGCGGCCGCACGCACCGGGTGGCCACCCGTCAGGGCGCGGAGGGACGCGCCGGCAGGTTCACCAGCCCCGAACTGGAGGGCTACTTCGCGGTCTTCGTGCACAAAGGAACGGTGGTGGAGGTGATCGCCCAGGGCGCCGGGCTGCATCTCGGTGGCCGGCTGGAGCTGGTGCGGAACACGGTCCTGACAATCCGGTTCGAGGGCGGCTCATGATCCAACGGGACGCGGTCGACTCCGCGACGCCACCGATGCTGCCGGTGCGGCCCAGCCTGGTGCGGCCGAGGGTGCTGGATCCGAAGCAGCCGGCGCTGTGGCTGATGGTCGGCATGGTCGCCGTCGGCGCCTGGCAGCTGGGGGCGATGAGCCACGAGGCGATCGCCGCGTACCCGCTTCCTGCCCTCGTGGCGTTGCTGCTCTTCGGTGTGTACGCCGTGCCGTTCGTGCTGGTCGTGCGCTCGCTGGACTATCTGGAGCAGGAGCCGACGATCCTGCTCGCCATGGCCTTCGTCTGGGGCGGGGTGGTCGCCACGTCGCAGGCGATCCCCGCCAACCAGGCGGTGCGGGAGATCGTGGCGAAGCTGGTCACGCCGGCCTTCGCGGACGCGTGGGCCCCTGCGATCTCGGCGCCAGCCGTCGAGGAGACCCTCAAGACCCTGGGCATCATCGCCATCGTGCTGCTCGCCCGGGCTCACATCAACAGCGCGCTGGACGGCTTCGTGTACGGCGCCATGGTCGGTCTCGGCTTCCAGGTCGTCGAGAACTTCGTGTACGCCGTGAACGCGGTCATCGCCGCCGACAACTCCGGCGACGCCGACTGGTTCGGGCCGCTGTTCGCCACGTTCCTGGCGCGCGGGTTCCTCGCCGGCCTGTGGAGCCACACCATGTTCAGCGCGCTCACCGGCGCCGGCATCGGGTACGCCGTGATGCGCACGGAGCGTAGTCGGAGTCACCGGATCGGGGTGGCGGCGCTGGCGTTCGCGGGCGCCTGGCTGTTCCACTTCGTGTGGGACACGCCGCTGCTGATGGACGGCTCCGGCCTCGGGACCGGCGGGGTGTTGGCGGCGCTCGTCCTCAAGGGACTGCCCGGTCTGGTGGTGGTGCTGTACCTCGCGTCGGCCGCGATGCGGCGTGAGATCGCTTACTACTCCGACCTGTTGACCTTGGTCAACGATTCCAGATTGATAACGGCTGACGAGGCCAAGGCGCTGGTGAGAGGGCGTACCCGACTCGCCGCCCGCCGCCACGCGCGAAGCCTCGGAGGACTCCGCGCGGCCGTCGCCGTGCGCCGGCTCCAACGGACCCAGGCGCGGTTCATCGTCGAGTTGAGCCGGTCGCTGGACGGCCGCGACCCGGCATCCCGGGAGGCGTCGCCGAAGGAGACCGCCGACCGGCGCACGACCGTGCTGGTCCGGCGACGGCACGAGGTGCTCGACGCCCGCGAGAGGCTGCGAGCGCTCGGGTTTGAGCACGTCAACGCACCGGAGCCGCCTCAGCACAGCGCGCTCGGGCTGCTCTCGATCGTCCTGGGGTTGGTCGGCGTGTTCGTTCCCGTGGCGGCTGTGGCAGCGATCGGCCTCGCCGGCGCCGGCCTGCTCTCGGCACGACGCCGGCGCGAGGTGGCGGACAGTTGGTTCACCGACGGCCTGATCGTCGGCAGCGTCAGCCTCGGCCTGTGGCTGGTCAGCCGTGCGATCTCCGCCTGGGGCGGGCTATGACGCGCCCGGCTTCCACAGCACGGGACGTAGCCGGACAAACCGGTGACACCGCCATTACCGTGACATGCCGGGCGGGCTTGACGAATCCACGCCGTTAGATATCTATGTACGGGTGCGGAGGCCTGCCCAGGTCTCCGTTGCTCGCGGCCGGCACCCCCGTGCAGTCCCGCCGCGAGGTAGCCCAGGGCGGATTCCGGAGGACCGGCCCAGTCAGCTGATGGGCCGGTGTCGGGGCCGCTGTCACGTCCTAGGGAGGACCCCTTGCTCTCTGTCATGCGCGGCGCAGCCCGCGCTCGACTCACATCAATCTGTACCGCGGCCGCAGCCGCCGCGGTCGTGGTGGCGTTCGCCGCCCCCGCGAGCGCGGATCCGGTACAGGGCGCCTTTGCCGGCATGGATGACTCGACCAAGTCCAGCGTCAAGATCAAGAAGGGCACGACCAAGAAGGACCTCACCACCGGTCTGCTCAAGCTCAAGGTCAAAGGCACCGGCCAGGTGCTCCTGACCTACTGCATCGAGATCAACACCAGGGCCAAGAAGGTTGACTACTGGGAAAGCGACTGGGGCCAGACGACGCTCGGCGGCAAGGCCAAGCACGTCAACTGGATCCTGCACAACTCGTACCCCTTCATCGGCCTCGGAGAGCTCGCCCAGAAGGCCGGCCTGGACGCGGCGCCGTCCCAGCCGGACGCCGTCGCCGGCACCCAGGCCGCGATCTGGCACTACAGCGACGGCCACGACATGCGGCTCGGCGAGAACAAGCCTGTGGTCGAGAAGATCTACACGTACCTCACCGGCGCCGCCAACACCGGGCTGGAGAACGAGCCGGCGCCGACGCTCTCGCTGTCCCCGGACGCGGTCAGCGGTGAGCCCGGCAAGGTGCTCGGCCCGATCCAGGTGACCACGTCCGCCAAGCAGGTCAACGTGACGCTTGCCGACGCCCCGGACGGCGCCAAGCTGCTCGGGCCGGACAAGGAGACCGAGGTCACCACCGCCAAGAACGGCGACAAGCTCTGGGTCTCGATCCCCAAGGACGCCGAGGACGGCAGCGCCAAGATCACCGCTGACGTGACGGCGAAGGTCTCTCCGGGACGCGTCTTCAAGTCCAAGGAGAAGTCGCAGACCCTGATCCTCGCCGACTCCGACGAGGTGAAGGCGCACGACGAGGTCAACGTGAGCTGGGCCAAGGTTCCGACCCCCACACCGGGCTCGTCGTCCGAGCAGGTGTGCGAGCCGAACGCCGGCGTCAAGATCACCCTGACCAACGAGGGCGACGCCGACGCCGAGTTCACCATCGAGTACGGCGACAAAACGGACACCGAGACCGTGAAGCCGGGTGAGTCCAAGGTCGGCGTGGTCCCGGTCGACGAGGACACGGCATACAAGATCACCGTGAAGTCCGGCGACTACGTCAAGGTTCACGAAGGCGTGCTCAACTGCCTGAAGGACGAGCCGAGCCCGTCGCCATCTGAGCCCGGCTCCGGGGGCGACCTGCCGAAGACGGGCCTGAATAACCTGACCCTGTACCTCGGCATCGGGGTCGCGCTGTTCGTCGCGGGCGCGCTGCTGCTGCTCGCGGTGCGTCGTCGGGCCCGCAGCGAGGCCTGACCTGGCTGACCTGACGGTCTGACCGCTCGTAGAAAGGGCGGGCTCCGCGCCAATGGCGCAGAGCCCGCCCTTTCGCTGCCGTGGCGGGGCCGAGCGATCGCGGCGGCGCAGGGAGTCGCGAGGGCTGAGCGCGCTGTCGGCAGTGGCGCAGGCACCAGGTCGCGTGTGATCACCGGCACGTCGAGGGTCTCCAACGGGCCTCGACCCGCGTCAGCGGCGGCGGCGCATCCGCTCCCGGAACAGAATCCAGAGCGCCTCGATGCCGTCCCGCCAGGTGATCTTCTTTCCTTCTTCGCGGGTACGCGCTCGATAGCTGATCGGCACCTCGAACGGCCGGATGCCCCGCGCCAGCAGCTTTCCGGTGACCTCGGCCTCCATGCCGAATCCGCGCGCCCCCACGCCGAGCGAACGGTAGACGTCGAGCGGCATCAGCTTGAAACAGGTCTCCAGGTCGGAGAGGTAGCAGTTGAACAGCACGTTCGCGGTGGTGGTGACGGCCTTGTTGCCCATCACGTACCAGAAGGAGTACGCGCTGTGTCCGCCGAAGCCCCGCACCCCGTAGACGACGTCGGCGCGGCCGTCGAGCACCGGGGCGAGGAGTCGCGGGATGTCCTGGGGGTCGTATTCGAGGTCGGCGTCCAGGATGATCATGTAGCCGCCGGTGGCCTCAGCCGCGGCGGTCGCGATGGCGGCCCCCTTGCCACGGTTGGCGGTGTGCGCGATGACGCGGACGCGGGGGTCGTCGATCCCCGCCAGGATCTCGTCGGTGCCGTCGTGGCTGCCGTCGTCGATGACCACGAACTCGGTGTCGCACGGATAGTCGACGGCGAGCGCCTGCTTCATCGCCTCAGCGACGAGGTCGCGCTCGTTGTAAACGGGCACCAGAACAGACAGCTTCACCAAGGCTCCTCCCCGACCCGCCATTGTACGGTTCGCCCCCTGCCCGGCGATCTTGGAGGTCTCCGTCACCGTGACGACGGAACCTCCAAGATCGCGGAAGCGCCGGGGGTTAGAAGACCGTTGGCAGGGTCCAGCTGCCGTATACGACTCTCAGTCGGTCGACCACCTCGCCGAGGGTCGCGTACGTCTTCACCGCCGCCACGCACGCCGGCACCACGTTGTCACCGGCCTTCGCGGCATCCGCGACGTCGTCGAGCGCCCGCGCGACGGCGGCCGCGTCCCGCGAGTCCCGTAGCGCCGCGACCGACGCGGCCTGCGACGCCTCCAGCGCCGGGTCGACGGTGAAGACTTCGAGCGGTTCGCTCGGCGCGGGGTGCCGGTTGACCCCGATCACCACCTTCTCGCCCGACTCGACTCGCAGCGCGTGCCGGTGCGCCGCCTCGGCCAGCTCGCCCGACAGGTAGCCGGACTGGATGCAGGCCAGCGCCCCGCCGCGCCGCTCGACGTCGGTCATCACGTCCCGGATCGCCCGCTCGGCTGCGTCGGTGCGCGCCTCGACCTCCGGCGCGCCGCCCAGCGGATCGACCACCTCGGCAAGCCCGGTTTCACCGGCCACGATCTGCTGCGTACGCAGCGCCAGCGTCGCCGCCTGCTCGGTCGGCACGCCGAGCGCCTCGTCGTACCCGGAGACGTGAAGTGTCTGCACCCCGCTGAGCGCTGCCGCGATCGCCTCGACGGTCGTGCGCACCACGTTGTTCAACGGCTGCTGTGCGGTCAGCGACGAGCCGGCGGTGAACGCGAAGATCCGCAGCTGCTCCGAGCGCGGGTCGCGGGCCCCGTAGCGCTCCCGCACCAGGCGCGCCCAGACCCGGCGTGCGGCGCGCAGCTTCGCCACCTCGTCCAGCAGCTCGACGCCGACGGTGAGGAACGTGTACAGCGTGGGGGCCACGTCGTCGACCGCCAGACCGCGGCGCTCGCACTCGTCGAGGTACGCGATCGCGTTCGCGAACGTGTAGCCGATCTCCTGCGCGGCGTCCGAGCCGGACTCCCGGATGTGGTAGCCGCTCATCGCCAGCGGCACCCAGCGCGGGGTGTGGCGGACGCAGTGTTCGATGGTGTCGACGGCGAGCTTCAGCGACGGCTCGGGGCCGAAGATCTGGGTGCCACGCGCGATGAACTCCTTGAGCACGTCGTTCTGGATGAACATCCCGAAGTCGTTCGGATCGGCGCCGCGCTGCTCGGCGAGCGCGGTGAACAGCGCCGCCCACAGGTAACCGATCGAGTTCGCTGTGGTGCGCACCTGGCTGATCTTGTCGAGCGGGATCCCGTCCATCAGGATCTCGATGTCGCGCAGCGAGTCGATGGCGACGCCGACCCGCCCCACCTCGCCGGCCGCGCGGGGATGGTCGGAGTCAAGCCCCAGCTGCGTGGGCAGGTCGAGGGCCACGGAGAAGCCGGTGACGCCGGCGTCGAGCAGCTGCTTGAAGCGACGGTTGGATTCGCGGGCGGTGCCGAAGCCGGCGTACTGGCCCATGATCCACGGCCGGGGCTCGTGGGAGATTCCCCGGGTGTACGGGAATTCGCCCGGCCGCTCGAGACCCGGCCGCTCACTCATCGGGGCGCTCCGATTCGAGTTGGGCGCGAAGGACGTTCTTGGCGATCTTGCCCGTGGAGTTGAGTGGGAACCGGTCCACCCGCCGGATCTCCTTCGGCTTCTTGTAGCCGGCCAGGCGGGCCCGGCAATGGTCCGCGACCGACTCCTCCCGCGCGTCCCCGGTGTAGAGCGCCACGATCCGCTGGCCCCAGTCGGGATCGGCGACCCCGACGACCGCTGCCTCGCGCACTCCCGACGCCTCGGCGATCACGTCCTCGATCTCCCGCGGGTACACGTTGTACCCACCGGTGATGATCATGTCGCCTTTGCGGTCGACCAGCCACAGCCGGCCGTGTTCGTCCTGCCGGCCCAGGTCGCCGGTGTGCAACCACCCGTTCCGCACGGCCTTGATCGAGTCACCCGCGGCTCCCCAGTACCCGGCCATCACGTTCTCGCCGCGCACCAGGACCTCGCCGACCTGTCCGATCGGCACCTCGTCGCCGTCGGAGTCCACGACCCGCAGGTCGACGCCGTGGCAGGGCCGGCCGGCGCTGGTCAGCAAATCCGGCTGGTCCAGCAGGCCGAGCGCGTGGTCGGCGGCGCTGAGCACGGTGACTGGCGGCATCGCCTCGACCAGCCCGTAGTACTGCACCAACCCGTCGGTGAGCCGCAGGTACGCCTGGCGGATCTGCTCCGGCGGCATCGGGGCGCCGGCGTACCCCAGCATCCTGAGGTTTTTCAAGCGAGGGAGGTCCGGCAGCGCCAGCAGCCGCGCGATCATCGTCGGCACCAGCGCGGTGTGGGTGACGCCGCGGTGCAGGACGGCGTCGACCACGGCCTCCGGGTCGTACGACGGAAGGATCACCTGGGTGCCGCCGCGCAGCAGGAACGGCAGTGTGAACAGCCCGCTGGTGTGGGTGATCGGGCCGGCGTGCAGATAGACGTCCTCTGGCGCCGGGGCCCCACCGAGCACGTCGAACGTCATCCCGAGCGCGCTGGACAGGCGGTTGGCGTGGGTGCGCCGCACGCCTTTGGGTCGGCCGGTGGTGCCGGAGGTGTAGTTCAGCGAGATCAACGCGTGGGACGGCAGGTCCAGCAGGAGCGGCTCGGGCGACGCGTCATTGATGAGCCGTTCGTAGCGCCGCCCCGGGCCGTCGCCGATCACCACGGTGCGGTGTTCGCCGAAGCCGCTGCGGAGGTCATCGGCCGGCTCGGCGAAGCGGGCGTCGTAGATCATCGCGGACGCGCCGCTGTCGTCGGCGATCGCGGCCCAGTCCTGGCGGCGGAGCCGGTGGTTGAGCGCGACCCGGGTCAGGCCGGCGATCGCCAGCGCGAGGTCGGTCTCCAGGTACGTGTTCTGGTTGGTCTGCAGGTCCAGCACCCGGGCGCCCGGCTCCAGGCCCAGCGAGAGCAGGCCGCGGGCGAGGCGCATCACCCGGTCGCCGAGTTCGGCGTACGTCTGGCTGCCCTGGGGGCCGTCCACGGCGAGGTGGCGGCCCAGTCCCTGGGTGAGGCCGGCGATGACGCTGCCGACGTCCATTCAGATCTCCTTCGGTGCGACATAGGCCGCGTCGAGCACCACGGCGCCACGCGGCAGCACGACCACGGGGTTCAGGTCGAGTTCGTACCCGGGCGCCCAGCCTGCCACCAGATCCTGCAGCCGCGTGACCACCTCGCTCAACGCGGCGATGTCGGCCGGCTCGGCGCCCCGGCGCCCGGCGAGCAGCCGCGCGACCTTGGTTTCGCTGAGCAGCTCGCGGATGTCCAGCTCGGTGACCGGGAGCAGTCGCACCGCCACGTCGTCGAGCACCTCGGTGAGCACCCCGCCGGCGCCCAGGGTGAGCACCGGGCCGAGCGGGCTCGGCGCGATCCCGACCAGCAGCTCCACCCCGCCGGTCACCTGCTCCTCGACCAGCACCGAGCCGTCATAGACCCGGGCCAGCCGGGCGAACACCTCCGCCGCCGACTCCGCCGTCACCCCGAGCGCCACTCCGCCGGCCTCGGTCTTGTGGAGCACGCCGAGCGCCTTCATCACCGCGAGGCCACCGAACTCCCGCACGGCCGCCCCCGCTGCCGCCGGCGTGCTGACCACGGCGCCACGCGGCACAGGAACCCCCACCCCAGCCAGCAGCGCCTTCAACTCGGCCTCGGTCACCGGACGCGTGCGGTGATCCAGGGATGGTTGCGGGTCTGGTCGGCGTGTCGCTTCAACCATTCCTTGATCACCGCGAGCTGGGGACGCCGCGCGGGGGCGGGACACCTGCCAGAGGGCCGCTGCCGCGCGGATTGCGCGGGCCGGGGTGGTGTAGGTCGGGATTCCGGCGGCCCGCAGGACCTCGCCGGCCTCCGGGGCCAGGTGCGCGGCGCCTGTGCGGGCGACCAGCACCGGCTTTCCCGTCGCGGCGGCTACCCGGGCCAGCGCGTCCACGATCGGCGCCACATCGTCGGAGGTGAGCACGCAGAAGCAGGCGACCAGCATGTCGACCTGAGCGTCGTCGGCGACCACGCGCAGCGAACGCTCGACCAGCGTCGGGTCGCGCATCACGGCGGCGGTGACGTCGACCGGATTGCCGATCGACCCGTACGCCGGGACGATCTCGCGCAGCGCGTCCCGCGTGATCTCGGTGAGCCCGGACAGGACCAGCCCGTGGTCGGCGACCGCGTCGGCGGCGAGGATGCCGGACCCTCCGGACGTGGTGACCACGGCGATCCGGGGCCCAGCCGGCCGGCGCGGGGAGGCGAAGGCGTCGCCGATGTCGAGCAGTTCGTCGACGTCGGCCGCCCGCGCGATGCCGAGCTGCCGCAGCGTCGCCTCGATCACCCGGTCCTCGGTGGCGAGCGCGCCGGTGTGGGACGCGGCGGCCGCCGCTCCCGCCTCGCTGCGGCCGGCCTTGAGCAGGGCGACCGGCTTTCCGGCCGCGGCGAGATCTCTGAGTTGCGCGACGTCAGTGAGCGACTCCAGGTAACCGAGCAACGCGTCGCAGGCCGGCTCCTCGGCCAGCGCGCGCATCGCTTCCAACGCGGTGATGTCGGCCTCGTTGCCGGTGGTGACCGCCCAGCCGAGGCCGAGGCCGCGTTCGAAGGCGAGGCTCACGGCCCCGTACCCGAGGGCGCCGCTCTGGCTGACGAAGCCGACGCGTCCCGGGACCAGTCGGGTGGACGCGCCGCCGAACATCGGGCTGAAGCTCGCCACCAGGCCCGTGTGGAACGCCGCTGCTCCGATGCAGTTGGGGCCCAAGAGCCGGATTTTGCCGGTACGAGCTTTCGCCGCGATCTGGTCCTGCAGCGCCTGTCCGGCATCCCCGGCCTCGGCGAACCCGGAGGCCCCGATGATCGCGACGGGGACGTTCGCGGCGGCGCAGTCGTCGATGGCGGCCGGGGTCTTGTCGGCGGCCACCATGATCAGGGCGAGGTCGACGGGCCCGGGAGCGGCGGTGACGCTGGGGTGCGCGGGCAGGCCCAGGATCTCGCCGCCCTTGGGGTTCACGGGGAGGATGCGACCGGGGTAGCCGTACCGCTGGAGATACTCGATCGGCAGCCGGCCGAGCGCGCCCGGCGTGGCGCTGG
>WHSM01000325.1 GCA_009380105.1 Micromonosporaceae bacterium | reverse complement strand
GGGGTTACAGCTCGTAGACGGAGCCGGGGCGGACGACCTCCATCGGGCCCTGGTACGCGCTGGCCGCCTCGTCCACGGTGGCGGCCTCGTTCCCCCACGCCTGCACCAGGTGCGTCAGCAGCAGTTTCCGCGCCTCGGCCATGGTGGCGTGCTCACCGGCGTCCTTGCCGGTGAGGTGCAGCCCGGGCGGGTTGTCGCACGTCTCCAGATAGCTCGCCTCGCACAGGAACAGGTCGGCGCCGGTGGCCAGCTTGGTCAACGCGTCACAGCTCGCCGTGTCCGCCGAGTACGCCAACGTGCCGCCGCCGTGCTCCAAGCGCATCCCGTACGTCTCGACAGGGTGGTTCACCCGGTCCACGGTGAGCCGGAACGGGCCGACCTCGACGGCCCCGGGGCGCAGCGTGTGGAACAGGTACACGTCGTCGAGCGGGCGATCCCCGCCGTCGTACGCCATCGCGAGCCGCTCGGACGCGCCTTCCGGGCCGTACACAGGGATCCTGGGCAACGGCGCGTCCGGCGCGTAGCGGCGCGTCACCACATACGAGCACGCGTCCAGGATGTGGTCGGGGTGCAGATGCGAGAGCACCACGGCGTCGAGCGAGTTCATGTCGGTGTAGCGCTGCAGGGCGCCGAGCGAGCCGGGGCCGAAGTCGATCAACAGCCGGAATCCTTCAGCCTCCAGGAGATACGCCGAGCACGGCGCCTCCGGCCCTGGGAAGCTGCCGGCACAGCCGACCACGGTGAGTTTCATCGGGCGGCCCCGCCGGCCACCGTCGACGCCCCGGCGCCGTCCGGCAGCCCGACCCCGTCCGGCAGCCCGACCCCGTCCGGCAGCCGCACGCCGCCGAACGCCGACCCGGTGATGTCGCCGAGCGACGGGCCCAGGAACCTCCGCCCCAGTCGCGCGAACAGCGCGCTGTCCCCGGTGGCCAGGAACTGATGGCGTGGCCGCTCCGCGTCAGGCGGCCGGAGCAGGTCGCGCTCTGTGAGCACCCGGTACAGCTCCTTGGCGGTCTCCTCGGCGCTGGAGACCAGCGTGACGCGTTCGCCCATCACCAGGCTCAACATTCCAGCCAGCAACGGGTAGTGAGTGCAGCCGAGGACGAGCGTGTCCACGTCGGCGCGCTGCAGCGGCTCGAGATAGCCCTGCGCCAGGCCGAGCAGTTGACGGCCGGTCGTCACACCATGCTCCACAAAACTTACAAGCGCCGGACAGGCCACGCTCGTCACGGCCACGTGCGGCGCCGCGCTGAAGGCGTCCGCGTACGCGCCGCTGGCAACCGTGGCGCGGGTGCCGATCACGCCGACCCTGTCGTTGCGCGTGGCGGCGACGGCGCGCCGGACCGCAGGGCGGATCACCTCGATCACGGGAACCTGATAACGTTCCCGCGCGTCGTGAAGGCAGGCGGCGGAAGCCGAGTTGCAGGCGATCACCAACGCCTTGACACCCTGGTCTGCCAGGTGGTCCATGGCGTCGAGCGCGAAGCGTCGGACCTCGGCGATCGGCCGTGGTCCGTACGGGACGTGAGCGGTGTCCCCGACGTACCGCACCTGCTCGTGCGGCAGCTGGTCGAGGATCGCCCGAGCCACGGTGAGACCGCCGACGCCGGAGTCGAAAATACCGATGGGGGCGTCCGTCACGGTGCGCAAGACTACGCCCGAGACGAACTCATTCCCGCCCCGATGGCGTCAGATGTCACGAACGCGACACCCGATCGCGGTACGCTAGGTTCCGGCCTGATGTGACCAAAGACACATTTAACGACGGGATGGGGGCTCTTGTGCCCTGAAGTCGGAATCTGATAGTCAAAACAGTCGCCGGCAGGCGGCGGAGACGTGCCGAAATTTCGCTCGTGAGGCTCCTCTTCCCGGGCCGCGCTGCGGGTCGGCCCCGGGTTGGGGAAGAATCGGTTGACGTGAGCCCGCAAGCTTCGGTCACAGGCGGCCATCGGCACGCCGACCCCGCGTACGCGGCGTCGGCTCCGCCTCCGCACCACCATCGGGGCCAGCCCTCGCAGTTCGGGCAGACCTACCCGGCCGGGAACCAGCCCGCCGCGCCTCAGCGCCACAGCGTGGCGAAGGACGAGAGCACCCGCTTCGGGGGCGCGCTCGGCGCCGACGAGCCGCCGATGCGAATGCGCCTCCTGATCGCGCTGTGCGCCTGGGCCGCGTCGCTGACCATTCTCGGGCTCGGCGTCGGCCTGTGGGCCATGCTGCGCCTGATGTCGCACGGCACCCCCGGCTGGTACGAGCCCGTCATCGTCGCCACCGGTCTGATCGGCATCTGCCTCGCGATCGCGTCATTCGTCACGGCCGACAGACGCCACGTCCCGTGGGTGCTGATGGGGGCGAGCACGGCCGTGCTCTTCGTCGCGATCGGCATCACCGCGAACGCCGGCTGAGCCAACCTCGTCGCGCGAAGACCGACTTCACGCCCAGAGCTGGCCTTCCAGGTGCTCCTCGGCCTCGGCGATGGTGCCAGCGTACGCGCCGGTGGACAGGTATTTCCACCCCGCGTCCGCCATCACGAACGCGATGTCGGCTTCCTGGCCCGCCTTCTGCGCCGCGTGCCCCACGGCGAGCGCCACGTGCAGCACGGCGCCCGTGGACGGGCCGGCGAAGATGCCCTCCACCTCGACCATCTGCCGGGTGCGCAGCAGCGCGTCCCGGGTGCCGACCGAGAACCGCCGGGTCAGCACCGAGGGGTCATACAGCTCCGGCACGTACCCCTCGTCGATGTTGCGGAGCCCGTAGACCAGCTCGCCGTACCGCGGCTCGGCCGCGATGATCTCGATGTCGGGGTTCTTCTCCCGCAGGAACCGGCCGGCGCCCATCAGGGTGCCGGTGGTGCCGAGGCCCGCCACGAAGTGCGTGATCGTCGGCAGATCCCGCAGCAGCTCGGGCCCGGTGGTCTCGTAGTGCGCCCGCGCGTTGGCGGCGTTGCCGTACTGGTAGAGCATCACCCAGTCCGGGTGCTCCTCGGCGAGCTGCTTGGCGACCGCGACCGCCTGGTTGGACCCGCCCGCGGCCGGCGAGGCGATGACCTCCGCACCGTACATCTGGAGAATCTGGCGGCGCTCGACCGAGGTGTTCTCCGGCATCACGCACACCAGCCGGTACCCGCGCAGCTTCGCCACCATCGCCAACGCGATGCCGGTGTTGCCACTGGTCGGCTCCAGGATCGTCTGGCCGGGCCGGAGCCGTCCGTCGGCCTCGGCCGCGCGGATCATGTAGAGCGCCGCGCGGTCCTTGACGCTGCCGGTGGGGTTGCGGTCCTCCAGCTTGGCCCAGATCCGCACGTTCGGACCGGGTGACAGCCGGGGCAGGCCCACCAGCGGCGTGTCGCCGCAGGCGTCGAGGAGCGAGTCGTAACGTGCCATGGTGGGCCTCCTCGGTCCTCTCGCTACCCGACGGACGCGCCGCCGGCCACCGCCGGCAGGACCGTCACCGAGTCGCCGTCGGACAGCTTGGTCTCCAGCGCGCCGGTGAACCGCACGTCCTCGTCGTTGACGTACACGTTGACGAACCGGTGCAGCGCGCCGTCCTCGGTGATGAGGCGGCCGCGCAGGCCCGGGTAGCGGCTGTCGAGGTCGGCGAAGAGGTCGGACAGGGTGTCACCAGCGCCTTCGACGACCTTCGCGCCGCCGGTGTGGGAACGCAGGATGGTCGGGATGCGCACTTCGATTGCCATGGTGGAAAGAGTCTCCTGGTGTCGGCTTCACGTGTGAGGTTGGTTCGCGGGCTTGCGGACGCGCGGCGGCAACGACGGCTGACGCCGCCGCGCGACGACCGGAGAGGGGTCGCGCGCTAGTTGCCGGCGGGACAGTCGTAAACGACCGAGGTCGGCGTCTGCCCGAACATGTACGTCTGCACCGCGTGCTGGTCCACCCCCGCGATCCGCACCGGCTCCTCGACCACCTCGCCGTCCGTGATCCGGAACGAACGGAACTCCGCAGTCTCCGGGTCGCGCGTGGAGACCAGCACGTAGTGCGCGTTCGGCTCCATGGCCAGCGAGATGTCGGTGCGCGACGGGTACGCCTCCGTCGCCGTGTGCGAGTGGTAGATGACGACCGGATCCTCGTCCCGGTCGTCCAGCTCCCGCCACACCCTCAACTGCTCCATCGAGTCGAACCGGTAGAACGTCGTGGAGCGCTCCGCGTTCTCCATCGGAACATGTCTGACGGCCTGCTCAGACCCAGCAGGACCCGCCACGATGCCGCAGGCCTCGTCCGGGTGGTCCCGGCGGGCGTGCGCGACGATCGCGTCGTGGATCGACTGGTCGAGCGTGAGCACGTGTTACAGGCTACCGGCCAGCGACCGACGGCCGGAGCCGGTGTGGCGGGCACCACGCCGCCGTCCGCTCCTCACGGCTCGCTGAGCGCGTCGACCAGGGATTCCTGGAGGTACGTGAGATAGCCGTACACCGACAACTGCAACGCTCTCGCGCCGGTCGGGTCGCGCATCGCCGCGTCGTCCAGCTCGTCGGTGAGGTCTGTGTCGTCGGTGATCTCGACCCGCACGCCGAGCGCCAGCCGCGCGTCGGTGAGCGCCCGCAGCCAGTCCTCGGCCTGCTCCGCGTCGAGCCGCACCTCGCCGCCGTCCGCCGGCAGCGTCGCGAGCACCACCCCGGCCTGGTCCACCTTCGCGGCGCGCAGGTCGTCCTCGGTGAGCTGCCGGAATTCTGCCGCTTCCTCCGGATCGTCCCGGTACGCGTCGGGGAACAGCCGCGCGATCGCCGGGTCGCTGCCCATCGGCTCCCCCACCAGCGCGGCGATCTCGGAGAACACCCGCCGCAGCATCGTCGCCTCGGCGGCGCGCAGCGTCGCCACGCACTCCGCGCCGTCACGTGTGAACAACCCCGGGTACGCCATCGCCGCAACAGCCTCTCATGCGCCCACGCCGCGATTGATCGACAAAGTTTCCCGGGAAAGAGTCGGATCAACGTGCGTCAGAAGGGACAGGTTCCCGGGAACGTTTGACGATCATGGCGGTCAGGGGCGCTCGATCGTGGCCCACAGCCCGTAGCCGTGCAGCCGGGACGCGTCGTGCTCCATCCGCTCCCGCACCCCGGAGGACACCACCGCCTTGCCTTTGTGGTGCACGTCCAGCATCAGCTTCTCGGCCTGGGCGCGGCTGTAGCCGAAGAGCTTCTGGAGAACCCAGGTGACGTACGACATCAGGTTCACCGGATCGTTCCACACCACCGTGACCCATGCGCGGTCGACGCC
>WHSM01000004.1 GCA_009380105.1 Micromonosporaceae bacterium | reverse complement strand
TCCGCCGCAGCGCCGGGCCGAGTGGCACGAGCCGCCGATCCCGGACGTAGCGGCCGAGCATTCGGGGGAAGGCGCCGTGGCCGCGAGGATGCGGCTTGCCGGAGACGCCGGGTGGGGCGCCGTCACTGCCGATCATGGTGCTGGGGTGAGCGAGCACGGCGGCCACGTCGTCCTCGCTCATCCCGAACGTCACGGCAGTGACGCGGAGTCTTTCGGTGACGAGGACGCGCCGGAGCGCCTCGGCCGGCGGCGCCTCTAGGGTCGCGGCGACCTCGGCGAGGGTCAGGCCGTCGAAGCGCCCACTCGCCGAGGAGGCGATCCGGACGCTCTGCCATCCCGTGGAGCCGATCCGGTTGTCCCAGCCCGGGCGGCCGTGGCCGATGGCGTCGGCGAGCAGAGCCGCGGCGTCGGGGCGTCGCAGCCGGTCGAGGATCTCGGTGTGGGAGCCGGTGAGCAGCTCCGGAGGCAGCAGCGTGGTGAGCAGCGTGGAGGAAGCGGTGTAGGGGTAGGCGTCGTGGCCCACCGCGCAGCCCCTGGCCCGAGCCGCGTCCAGTGCGCGCAACGCGGGAACCACGGCGCCCCAGGCGGGCCGGCCCATCGCCTTGAGGTGCGAGATCTGGACCCGGCAGCCGGCCCGGTCGCCGATGGTCAGCGCCTCGTCGATGGCGTCGGCCAGGCCGAGACCTTCCGAGCGCATGTGGGTCGCGTAGATCCGGCGTGGGCCGAGTCGGGCCGCCAGCCGGGCGAGTTCGTCGGCGCCGGCGTACCGGCCGGGTGGGTAGATCAGGCCGCTGGACAGGCCGAACGCCCCGGCCTCGAGCGCCTCGTCGAGCAGCCGGACCATCAGGCGTAGCTCCGCGACGCTGGCGGGGCGGTCCGCCACTCCGAACGCGGCGATCCGCAGCGTGCCGTGGCCGACCAGGGGGCAGTAGTTGGTGACGTGCCCCGCCGCGTCGCAGACCCGCAGGAACTCCCCGAAGTCCCGCCACGCGGCTGCGTCTTTTCCGCTCCTGGCGGCTCGAACCTTCACCGGTGGGAACAGCTGGGCCAGGTGCTCGTCGAGCGCCCGGCGGTGCTCGTCGGCGGCCGGCGCGAGGCTGAAGCCGCAGTTCCCGACCACCTCGGTGGTGACGCCCTGCAGGATCTTGCCGACGTCGTCGGCGGGCAGCAACGGGGCGTTGTCGGCGTGGGAGTGGACGTCGATGAAGCCGGGCGCGACCACCAGGCCGGTCGCGTCCAGCAGCGACGCGCCCGCCGCGCCGAGCCGCCCGGGCGGCGCGACCGCGGCGATCCGTTCTCCGACCACCAGGACGTCCCCGGACCGGGGCTCGCCGCCGAGCCCGTCGGCAATCCGGCCACCCGTGATCAGGATCCGGCGGTCCATCCGCTGCTAGGCCGTGGACACGGCCTAGGCCTCCGAACGGGTGGCAGCGGCGGCGTAGTGGCAGGCGACCTGACGCGTGGGGTCGTCGCCGGAGACGCCGGCGCCGACATCGTCGGCGAGCACCGGCAGCGGCGTGGCGCGGCACTGGTCCGCTACGCCGGCCGCCTCGGCCGCGCCCGAGGCGAGCACCTGACAGCGTGGATGGAACCGGCATCCGGCCGGGATGCTGGTGGCGTCCGGCGGCTCGCCCGACAGCACGATCGGCCCGGGTACGGGAGAGTCCGGTAGCACCGAGACCAGAGCGCGCGTGTACGGATGCTGCGGATCGGTGAGGACCTGCTCGGCCGGTCCCTGCTCGACGATCCGGCCGAGGTACATCACCGCGATCCGGTCGGCGATGCTCCAGGCCAGCCCGAGGTCGTGGGTGACGACAAGCGCGCCGAGCCCGAACTCGTCCCGCAGGCGCAGCAGCAGCGCCAGGATCTCGCCCCGCACAGACGCGTCCAGCGATGCCACGGGCTCGTCGGCGATGATGATTTTGGGGTCGAGCACGAGCGCGCCGGCGATGACCACCCGTTGCCGCTGGCCGCCGGACAGCTCGTGCGGGTAGGCCAGGAAGAACTTCTCGGCCGGTCGCAACCCGGCGTGCGACAGCGCTGTCGCCACGCGGTCGCTCTCATTGTCGGCGATGCGGTGGATTCGCAGTCCCTCAGCGACGGCGTCGTACACGGTGTGGCGGGGGTTGAGGGCTCCGGTGGGATCCTGCAGCACGAGCTGGACGGATCGCCGGTACGCCTTCAGCGCCCTGGTCGAGTAGCGCAACGGCGTGCCGTCGTAGCTGATCGCGCCAGCCGTCGGACGCTCCAGACCCAGCAGCGCTCGCGCGAGCGTCGTCTTGCCGCAACCCGACTCGCCGGCCAGCGCGACGACCTCACCCGGAGCGACACGGATGTTCACGCTGTCGACGGCCCGCGCCGTACGGCCGCCGGGCAGGCCGAACTCGACTCGCAGGCCGCGCGCTGACAGCCCTGGTTCGCTCATGTGACGGGCTCCTTCACCGTGCCGGGACGGACCGGCTTGCCCTGCTGCGCGACGAAGCAGGCGGACAGCCGGGGTGAGGCGCCGATGGGCAGCAGCTGCGGTTCGGCAGCCCGGCACTCTGCGACCGCCACTGGGCAGCGTGGGTGGAACGAACAGCCACCCGGAAGGTCTGCCGGGTCGGGAGGGTCCCCGCCGAGACCGCGCGGCCGGTGTCGGGCCGCCACGTCGCCGATCACCGGGAAGGCGGACGCGAGGGCGTCGGAGTAGGGGTGCCTCGCGTCAGCGAACACGTCGTGTGCGGCGCCGAGCTCGACCACCTTGCCCGCGTACATGACAGCCACGCGCTGACAATGCGCCGACAGGACGGAAAGGTCGTGACTGATCATGACGAGGCCGACGCCGCGCTGCGCGACCAGGTCCGCGATGAGATCGAGAACCTGGGCCTGAACCATGACGTCGAGCGCTGTGGTGGCCTCATCCGCGATGATGAGGTCGGGTTCGCAGGCCAGCGCCATGGCGATCATGACCCGTTGCCGCTGCCCACCCGACAGCTCATGGGGATAGCTGCGGGCCCGCCAGGCGGGCAACCCGACCTGGCCGAGCAACTCGACGGCGCGACCGTGCGCCTCGGCCTCTGAGACGTTCTCGTGCAGCAGGATCGGCTCGGCGATCTGCCGGGCGACTCGATGGACGGGGTTGAGCGAGTGCATCGCGCCCTGGAACACGATCGACGCGCCGGCCCACCGGACGGCTCGCAGCTGACCCCACGTCATGGTGAGCACGTCGTCGCCGTTGAGTCGCACCTGGCCGGTGACCTCCGCGGACTTGGGCAGCAGCCGGAGCAGCGCCAGAGCCAGCGTCGACTTGCCACAGCCAGACTCGCCGGCGACGCCGAGCGTCTGCCCCGGTTCGACGGTGATGTCCACTCCACGCACGGCCGGGATGACGCCGCGGGAGCTGTGGTAGGTGACATGCAGGTCCCGGACCTCGAGCAGGGTCATCGTCCCCCTCCTCGCAGCCTCGGGTTGACGACGGACTCCATGGCCCGCCCGCACAGGGTGAAGCAGAGCACCACGACCAGGATGCCGAGGCCCGGCGGCAGCAGGTACCACCACGCGCCGTACGAGACCGCTCCCGCCTCGTACGCGCGGTGCAGCATCGTGCCCCAGGAGATCTGGTTGGGGTCGCCGAGCCCGAGGAACGACAGCGTCGACTCGAGCAGAATCGCGCTGGCGACCTGCAAGGTCGTGCTGGCCAGCACCAACGGCATCACGTTCGGCAGCACGTGCCGGCTCATCTGGTGCCAGTGGCCGGCGCCGAGGGCACGCGCCCGCTCCAGGTACGGCCGCCCCTCGACGGCGAGCGTCTGCGCCCGGATGAGCCGGGCGGTGCCAGCCCACGAGGCGACGCCGATCACCACGATGATGGTGAACAGGTTGGAGCCGAGCACCAGCAGCAGCACCATCGCGAGCACCAGCGTCGGCACCACGATGAACCAGTCCGCCAGCCGCATCAGCACCCAGGACGTCCAGCCGCCGAAGTGGCCAGCGAGGATCCCGACGAGGGAGCCGATCACTATGGCCAGCAGCGTCGCGGTGACGCCCACGAGGAGCGACACCCGGGCTCCCCACAGTGTCAGCAGCAGCACCGACCGCCCGAGTTCGTCGGTGCCGAGCGGGTAGGCCAGGCTCGGCGCGTCGAGCCGGCCGCCGTGCACCTTGGTGGGATCGAGCCCTCCGGCGTCGGTGACCCACGGGGTCGCCAGGGCGAGGGCGATGACCATGAGCAGGAACGCCAGACCGACCAGGCCGGTGCGCTGCGTGCGGTACTCGCGCCAGAAGCCGGCGAGCGCCGCCCTCCGGCGCGCCCACGCGATAGCCCGCGCGGACGTCAATGCGGTCTGACCGGATGACTGAGCGCTCATGCCTTGCGCACCCTGGGGTCGAGGAACCAGTAGGCGATGTCGGCGCACATGTTGGCGACGATCACCGCGGCCGAGAACAACACGAACGTGGTCTGCAGCACCGGGAAGTCGCGGAAGCCGATCGACTCGAACACCATCCGGCCCAGGCCGGGCCAGCTGAAGATCGTCTCGGTCACGATCGCCCCGCTGATGACTCCGCCGAGTTGGAGGAAGACCAGCGTCACGGTCGGCAGCAGCGCGTTCGGGATGGCGTGCCGCCGCCGGACCAGGTCGTCGCGCAGGCCCTTCGCCCGCGCGGTCGTCAGGTAGTCGTGTCCGATCTCGTCGAGGATCGACGAGCGCATGACCAGCACGTACTGGGCGTAGATCACCGCCGTCATGGTGATCGCCGGCAGCACGAGGTGGTGCGCCACGTCGAGCGTCTCGGCGAGGAGTCCGGGCCCGACGTTGTGCGAGACCATCCCGCCGACCGGGAACAGCCCGAACTGCCGGGCGAAGATCATGATGACGATCATGCCGAGCCAGAACGTGGGCGCCGACCACAAGGTGAGCGAGACGCCGACGTGGGCGCGGTCGAGGCGGCTGCCGTGCCGCCAGCCGGCCCGGGCGCCGACCCAGAGCCCGACCGCGACCGACAGCACCAGGGCTGTGCCCGTCAGCAGCACGGTGGCGGACAGCCGTTCGAGCACCAACTCCATGACCGGGCGCCGGTACTGGTACGACGTGCCGAAGTTCCCGCTGAACACGTCGGCGGTGTACTTGCCGAACTGAGCCAGCAGCGGTTGGTCGAGGCCGAGTTGCTCGCGCAGCGCCGCCCGCTCCTCCGGCGTCATCCGCCGGTCCTTGGCGATCGCCTGGAGGGGGTCGCCGCCCAGCACCCGGAAGATGAAGAACGACGACAGGTAGACCAGGACCAAGGAGGCGACGGAGCCGGTCAGCCGGCCGCGGAGATAGCGGCCGAAGCCGCTGCCGCCCGCTGTCTTCTCCCCGGAGAGCCCGCCGCTGGCCGGGCCGTCTGGGGACGGCCCGGCCAGCAGGCTCGGATCTGACGCCATTTCAGCGGGTTACTCCCGCTCGCCGGCGGTGCGGCGTCGCATCACGTAGAACCCAACGGCGCCGGCGGCGAGCAGCGCGACGACGATGCCCGCGATCAGCGCGCCGGAACCGCCGCCTTCGCTGTCGGCGCCGCTCCCGACGGGCCGCGCCGAGTGGTACGCCCACAGGAAGTTCGACTGGCCTGTGATCAGACCGCCGTCGGCCGGCTGGACCGCCATGCTCTCGATCTTGGCGCTGTTGTACGCCTCCAGCTGGTTCTGGTAGTAGAGGTAGATCTGCGGCGAGTCGCGGTAGAGGATCCGCTGCTGTTCCTTGATCAGCTTGGCGCGCTCCGCCTCGTCGGTTTCCTGCGTCTGCTGGTCCTGCAGCTTGTCGTAGTCGGGGTTGCAGTAGAACGTCTCGTGCGCCCGCTCGGTGCCGTCGGTGACTCCGGGGAGGGCCGCGCAGGTGTGCATCGCCAGGAAGTCCGGGTCCGGGCTGATGCCCCAGCCGGAGAACGAGATGTCGTACTCGCCCAGGTAGTTTTTGTCGTTGAGCGGACCCTGCTCGATCGACTCCGTCTGGACCTCGATGCCGAGATCCTTCCACCAGCCTTCGAGGAACTTGGCGATGCTGGCGTACGCGGGGTTGTCGGAGTGCGCGTAGAGCCGGAACTTCAACGGCTTGGAGCCGTTCGGCATCGTGCGGATGCCGTCCTTGCCGCGCTCGTATCCGGCGTCGTCCAGGATCTTGTTCGCTGCTTCGAGGTTGAATGTGATCAGCTCGTCGCCGCCGTCCCAGTGCAGCGTCTCGAAGATCTTGGGCACGGGGCCGACACCGGGGTCGCCGTAGCCGTCCAGCACGCGGTCGACCAGCTGCGACTTGTCGATGGCGGTGTGCAGCGCCTGCCGGACCTTGACGTCCCGCAGCGCCGGGTGGCCGTCGCCGAACCGCTTGCCGTCCTTGGTGCGGGCCCCGGGGTTGAGCACGAGCGAGACGAAACGCCGGTTCTGGGCGGCGTTGGCGGTGATGCCGTCCTGTCCCTTGAGGGACTTGAACTGAGCTGGCGTCAGCGACCCGTAGCCGACGACGTCGACCTCGCCGGACTCCAGGGCGGCGACCTCCGCGTCAGGGCTGCTGTAGTACCGGAAGACCAGCTCGTCGAACTCGGGCTTGCCGTCCCAGTAGTTCTTGTTCGCCTTGAACCGGATGAACTGCTCGGTGACGTGCTCGACCATCTGGTACGGCCCGGAGCCGACCAGCGGCGGGTCGTTGTTCTCGTGCTCGGCCGGGTTGTCGACCTTCTCCCAGATGTGCTTCGGGATGATCGGCAGGTAGCGCGACGGCACCAGCGGCGTGGGCTCCTTGGTGGTGATGACCAGCGTGTGGTCGTCGGTCGCCTCGACGGACTCCAGCTTGCTGGCGAAGTCGACATGCCGGGTGTGGATGTCCTCGTTGTCGATCAGCAGTTGGTAGGTGAAGGCCGCGTCGTGCGCGGTGACCGGTTTGCCGTCGGACCACTTCGAGTTCTTCCGGATGGTGAACGTCCAGGCGCGGCCGTCGGCGGAGGTCTCCCACTTGGTGGCGAGCCCTGGCACGTAGCTGTAGTCCTTCGCGCTGAGCCGGACCAACGTCTCGTAGCTGAGCTCGAGGGTCTCGAAGTCGATCACGTTTCGCGCGAAGTACGGGTTGAGGCTGTCTATGGACTGCCCTCGCGCGATCACGAGGGTGTCCGATTCCTTCTTATGCGTTTCGGCGGATGCGCCTGCCGTGGGGGCCAGTGCGACGGCGACGGCGGCGAGCATCGTGGCCAGCCCCCGCCATCCGCGGCGTGTGGTGTGCATGATGGCGCGTGTCCTCGCTTCCATGTCTTTGTGTCCGGACCCCGCATACCGGGCGTGAGGAACTATCCTTCAAATAGGAAAGACCCCTGAAATTTATTGTCCACACACTACTCGGCGTGACGGGCCGGTCAAGACCGCTGACCCCGATCGGTGGGGAGGGTTATGACATCGCAGCACTCGGCTGCCCTCGCCTCGGCGAGCAGCGCCGAGCAGGAGGTCGCCCGGCTCTGCTCGGAGCTCATCGGAATCGACACCAGCAACGCCGGCGACGATTCCGGGCCGGGGGAACGCGTCGCCGCGGAGTACGTCGCGGAGAAGCTCGCCGAAGTGGGGCTCGAGCCTGTCATGGTGGAGCCGGCGCCACGCCGGACCAGCGTGGTGGCCCGGCTGGAAGGCGCCGATCCCGGTCGGGACGCGCTGCTGATCCACTGCCACCTCGACGTGGTCCCGGCCGTGCCCGCGGACTGGACCGTGCACCCGTTCTCCGGAGAGGTGCGCGATGGATTTGTCTGGGGTCGGGGCGCGGTGGACATGAAGAACATGTGCGCGATGACCCTCGCGGTGGTGCGGCAGCGGCTGCGGGAACGCCGCAAACCGCCCCGGGACGTGGTGGTCGCCTTCGTCGCGGACGAGGAGCACACCGGCGCCCTCGGCGCCGGGCACCTGGTCGACCGGCGCCCCGAGCTTCTCGACGGGTGTGCCGAGGCGATCGGGGAGGGCGGTGGGTTCAGCGTTCCCGCGGCCCGGGCGGACGGGGCGCCGATCCGCCTGTACCCGGTCGGCACGGCGCAGCGTGGCACGGCGTGGCTGAAGCTGACCGCGCGGGGAACCGCCGGCCACGGGTCGCGGCGCCACCGTGACAACGCGGTGACCCAACTCGCGACAGCGCTGGCCCGGATCGGCGCGCACGAGTGGCCGATCCAGCTCACCCAGCCGGTTCGCGACTTCCTCCGCGAGTCCGCGTCGGCCCTCGGCGTCGAGCTCGATCTCGCCAGCCTCGCCGACGACGTCGACGCCGCGTTGAGGGCGCTCGGCCCGGTCGCGGCGCTCGCGGAGCCGGTGCTCCGGCACAGCGCCAACCCGACCATCCTCGACGCCGGATACAAGATCAACGTCATTCCCGGCGCCGCCACCGGTTACGTGGACGGACGGGTGCTGCCCGGCTACCAGCGGGAGTTCTTCGCCGAGATCGACCGGCTGTCAGGGGCCGGCGTCACCCGGGAGTTCGTCAGCGACCAGCCGCCGGTCAACGCGCCGTACTCGGGCCCTGTGGTGGCGGCGATCCGTGCCGCGCTGGCCGCCGAGGATCCCGCCGCCCGGCCGGTTCCGTTCTGCTCCGCGGGCGGGAACGACGGCAAGGCGTTCGCACGTCTCGGCATGGCCGCGTACGGCTTCGCCCCGTTGCGGCTGGCCCCGGGGCTGAACTACTCCGCGATGTTCCACGGCGTCGACGAACGGATCGACATCGACGCGTTGCGGTTCGGAGTGCGGGTCCTCGACCGTTTCCTCACCGCCTCCTGACCCGTGCGGCGGGTCAGGTTTCCCAGGTCGGCAGCAGCAACAGCTTGCCGACGGTGCGGCGCGCCTCCAGGTTCTCGTGCGCGGCGCGCGCCCCGGACAGCGGATACCGGCCGCCGATGTGGATGGTGAGCTGCCCGAAGCTGATCAGCTCCAGCACGGCCCCGACCCGTCGCCGCAGCTCGGCGCGGTCCGCGATGTGGTTGGCGAACGCGGGACGCGTCAGGTAGAGGGAGCCGCCGTCGGCGAGCCGCTTGAGGTCGAACGGCGGCACCGGCCCGCTCGCCTGCCCGTACTGCGCCAGCACGCCGTGCCGCCGCAGGCAGGCCAGGCTGCCGTCGAACGTCGCCTCGCCCACGCCGTCGTACACGACAGCCACGCCTCTCCCGTCGGTGAGCCGGCGCACCTCGGCGGAGAAGTCCTTCCCGTTGTAGCGGATCACCTCGTCGGCGCCGAACCTCGCCGCCAGCCACTCCTTCCGGGCCGTGGACACCGTGCCGATCACCCGCGCGCCCTTGAGCTTGGACATCTGGGTGAGCAGCAGCCCCATCCCGCCGGCCGCCGCGTGCACCAGGACCGTGTCGCCGGGGCGCACGGCGTACGTGTCGTTGGTGAGGTAGTGCGCGGTCACTCCCTGCAACAGGCTCGCGGCGGCCAACTCGGAGCCGACCGTCTCCGGGATCGGCACCACGCGGGCCATCGGCAGCGCGACCCGCTCGGCGTAGCTGCCGCGGCCCATCACCCAGCCGACGCGGTCGCCGGGCGCGAACTCACCCGCGGCCTCCGAGCCGGCTTCGAGCACCACGCCGACGCCCTCCACGCCCGGCGTGAACGGCAGCGTCGTCGGGTAGTAGCCCGACCGGTGGTACGTGTCGATGAAGTTCACGCCGGCCGCCAGGACCCGGACCAGCACCTCGGTCGCCGTCGGGCGGGGCTCGGGCCGCTCACCGCACACCAGGACCGGCGGTCCGCCGTGACGCCCGACGACGACTGCGCGCATCAAACCTCCCCCAATCGACGGGCATCTCCGCCGACGGCAGATGAGGATAGGCCGCTGCCAGACATCCACGACGCAGGGGGCGAGTGCCAACACGGTGGGTGACGATGTATCGATTACCGTCAGTAAGTAAGCGCCCTTCGACGACACGCGGAACCTCGTCGCGGGGCGCCACAGACCCGCGACATCGCCCGTGCCATGGCGTGCGCGGTTCCCGCCGCCACGCGCCTGCCCGCGCTGGACTACCCTCACGACGTGCCATCTCTGTTCCGCCGCCGCAGCCGGACCGCGACCCAGCCGTCCGTCACCTCCGACGAGTCCGACCGGATCGCCGACGAGCCCGACCAGATCGCCGACGACGACGCCGACGCCGACGGGCAGAGCGACCAGGGTTCAGCGGGCCCGCGCGCGGGCGTCAAGCCGAAGGCGTACACCCCTGGAAAAGGGCGAGCGACCCCGAAGCGGAAGGAAGCCCGCAAACGCGCCGCGGAGCCGCCGCCGCAGGACCGCAAGGCCGCCATGCGGCGGATGCGGCAGAAGCAGCGGACCGAGCGGGCGGCTGCCCGCGAAGGCCTGATGCGCGGTGAGGATCAGTACCTCCCGGCGCGCGACCGTGGGCCCGAGCGGGCGCTGACCCGGGACATCGTCGACGCCCGCCGCAACATCGGCACCTGGTTCTTCGCTGGCGCTGTCGTGATTCTGATCGGCACCTGGCCCGGCGTCTCCCAGCCGATCCGCGACATGTTCAACATGCTGTGGACCGTGCTGCTGATCGCCGTCATGGTCGACAGCGCGCTGCTGTGCCGGACGATCGGGCGGGTCGTCTGGGAGCGGCATCCCAAGACCGGCCAGCGCAAGGCGGGGCTGTACTTCTACGCGATCATGCGGTCGCTGACCATACGCCGGATGCGGATCCCGAGGCCGCGGGTCGCCATCGGGAACAAGATCTGACAGGCGTGCGGCAGCTCTGGCCCGCCGGCCCGGACCCCGCGCCGTCCGCCGGTGAGTCTCACGCCGGGCTCTCCCACGCCGACCTGATCGGACGGTACGAGCGCGCTGACCGCTCCGCTCCCTGGCTGCGGGTCAACTTCGTGGCGAGCGCGGACGGCGCCGTGACCGTCGAAGGCCATTCCGAAGGGCTGTCCTCCCCCGCGGACAAGCGGGTGTTCGGCCTGCTCCGGATGCTCTGCGACGTGCTGCTGGCAGGCGCTGGCACGGTGCGGGAGGAGGGCTACCGGGCGCTGCGCCTGGATCCGGAGCGACGGCGCTGGCGACGCGAGGCCGGCCTGCCCGAGGTTCCGGTGTTGGCGGTGGTGTCCAGCCGGCTGGCGCTGGATCCGGCCAGCCCTGTGTTCGCCGAGGCGCCGGTCCGCCCTCTCGTGATCACCCACGAGGGCTCACCGGCGGACGCGCGGCGTCGACTCGCCGAGGTCGCCGACGTGCTGATCGCCGGGGACGCGGAGGTGGACCTGGCAGCCGCGCGGGCCGCGCTCACCGAGCGCGGGTTGACGCAGGCGCTCTGCGAAGGCGGCCCCCAGCTGCTGGGGTCGCTGCTCGCCGCCGACCAGGTCGACGAGCTGTGCCTGACAGTGGCGCCGCTGTTGGCCGGCAGCGGCGCCGGCCGGATCGTCGCGGGGCCGGGTTCTCCGGTGCGGCGGCTCGACCTGACACAGGTGTTGGAGGCGGACGGAAACCTGCTCCTGCGGTACGCCAGGCCGTGAGTCTGCCCACACTCGTCAGAGCCGTCCGGACAGAGCCGCCACACAGTCACTCAGCGCACACAGTAAACTCACTGGTCGTGTCCGGGCCCTTCCCGACAAGTGGAGTTAACGGATAGGTTCCCGGTAGAAGCGCTGGCCACGGACATGTCCGTAACCAGCGCGGACCACTGTCCGTGCCCGACCGACGATGATCTGGGGGCGCTGGGGTGCAGTCTCACTCCGCCGACGGCGCGGTGTCCGCGTCCGACCAGCACGCCGAGGAGCCAGACCGGCACGCCGATCAGGCCCCGGTGCTCGCGGAGCTGGTGTCACTGCGCGAGGCGGTGGCCGTGCTCACCGACCGGGAACAGGAGCGGGCGGCCCACCGCGAGTCGGTCATCGACCGGCTGCACGCCGAGAACCAGACCCTCCGCCGGCGCGAGCTCGAGTACATGCTGGAGCCGGTCCGCATGGGGCTGTACCGGCTGTACGACATGTCCCGCCGCGAAGCCGAGCGCTGGACCGGGCCGCAGCCGCCGGACTCCGAGCACGCCGGCCCGCTGCTCGCCGCGATCGCGGAGGAGATCGCCGAGGTGCTGGCACGCACCGGCGTGGAGCCGTTCGAGCCGACGCCTGGCGAGCCGTACGATCCCTGCCGGCACCGGCCCATCGAGACCGCCGACGTCACCGACCCCGCCCTGGACGGCGCCGTGGTGCGGACCCTCAACAACGGCTTCTGCCAGGGCGAGAAGACAGTCCGCCGCGCTGACGTGGTCGTCGGGCAGCTCCGTGCCTCGAAACGCAAGGCTGCCAGCAGGATCGCGACCAAGACCCCCAGCGTCCCGGGGGCGTCGACTGCCGGCAAGAACAGCAAGCGCCCACACGGGCACGAGACCAGCTAGCTCGGGGAGGACAACATAGTGGCCGTCTTCGGAGTCGATCTCGGCACCACGTACTCGTGCATCTCGTACGTGGACTCAAGCGGGCGCCCTGTCGTGCTGCGCAACCTGGAAGGCAGCGACACCACGCCGTCGGCGGTGTACTTCGAGTCCCCCGAGGACGTGGTCGTCGGGGCCGCCGCCAAGGACACCGCGGTGCTGGAGCCCGATCTGGTGATTGAGCTGATCAAGCGTGAGATGGGGCGGCACCTCACGTTGAAGATGCACGGCCGCACGTACACCCCGGAAGAGATCTCGGCGTTTCTGCTCCGCAAGCTGGCCGCCGACGCCGAGGCCGCGACCGGCGAGCAGGTCACCGACCTGGTCGTCACCGTCCCGGCCTACTTCGGCATCGCCGAGCGCGACGCCACCCGCAAGGCCGGCGACATCGCCGGGCTCAACGTCATCGACGTGCTCTCCGAGCCGATCGCGGCCGCGATCAGCTACGGCGTCCTGGCGCCCGACGCGGACCGCACCATCCTGGTGTACGACCTCGGCGGCGGCACCTTCGACACCACCGTGATCAGCATGCGCGAGGGCGACATCCAGGTGGTGTGCACCGACGGCGACCACGAGCTGGGCGGCGTCGACTGGGACGAGCGGCTCGCCGAGTACGTCGTCGAGGCGTTCGTGGAGCAGCACCCCGACACGTCCCACCCGCTCGACGACCCCGCCACCGTGCAGGACATTCGCGCGCAGGTGGAGGAGGCCAAGAAGCGCCTGTCGACTGCCCGGCAGCGCACGCTGCGGGTGGTCCACGAAGGCCGGGTCGCCGCGGTCACGCTCACCCGGCAGCAGTTCGAGGAGATGACCAGCGACCTGCTCGACCGCACCGTCGACATCACCCGCCGCGCCCTCGACGTGGCCCGCAAGCGCGGCGTGAGGCGCCTCGACGAGGTGGTGCTGGTCGGCGGCTCGGCCAAAATGCCGGCTGTGGTGGAGCGGCTGCGCAAGGAGCTGGGCGGGGTGTTGAAAGCTGCGCCGAAACTCCATGATCCGGACCTCTCCGTGGCCAAGGGCGCCGCGCTGTACGCGTTCGAGGAGACCTACCGCCGGCTGCTGAGCGCCGGCTCTGACGGCAAGGAGCGGGCCGAGCGGATGGCGCGGTGGGCCGGGCTGTCGGCCAGCCAGGAGCAGGCCATGGCGAAGCGGCAGATCCGCACCGTCGCCTCGCGCGGGTTCGGCGTGCTCTGCTACTCGGCGGAGACCGGGTCCGAGCACGTGGTGCACCTGATCCACAGCAACGACGCGCTGCCGGTCGACGCCACCCGGACCTTCTACACCGTCTACGACGACCAGGGCGAGGTCGGGGTGCAGGTGATGGAGCAGGCGGGCAGCGTGGAGTCCGAGGCGCCCGGCGACAACAAGATGATCGCGTCCGGGCCCATCGGCGTGCCGCCCGGCAAGCCGGCCGGGTGGCCGATCGACGTGACCTTCCACCTCGACGCCAGCGGCCTGCTGCACGTCGCCGCCGCCGAGCAGTCCGGCGAGCGGCAGCCGGGCGAGCGCAGCCGGCTCGACCTGGAGATCCAGGTCGGCGGCATGTCCTCCGAGGACGTCGCCCGGTCCCGTGCCAGCCTGTCCCACGTACGAGTGAACTAGCGACCCGAGCCCAGCGATGACGTTCGACGAGGAACGCTACGCCCAGCAGGTGCTGGAGCCTGCGCGGCTGGCCGACGGCGCGCCGGCCGGCGACCTGCTGGCGCGGTACCAGCTCACACTGCCGTTGAGCGTCGCCCAGGTCGCGGAGACGCTGCCGGCGGTGCTGGCGTGCTGGCGGCGGGCTCGCCGGGAGTTGAAGTTCCGCAAGGCGGTGACCCGGCTCGAAGCCGACCACGCCAGGCTGGCGCCGGCGTTCGAGAAGGCCAAGGCCGGCGACCTCGGGCCGCTGCAGGCCGCGCTGGCGGAGGCCGCCGCGCGCGGCGCGGACCGGCTGGGCGGCCTCGCGGCCGAAGTGGACGACATCGCCGGCCCGGTCAAGCGGATCACCCCGGAGGCGGCCAACGAGCTCGCCGCCCACCACGCGATCCAGCCGGGCCAGATCGCCGCCGTGCTGCTGGATCGCGGGGTGCGGGTCAGCGAGCCGGATCCGCTGCCGCCGCAGGCGCCGGTCGCCGCGTACGGGCGGTACCGGGAGGCGCTGCGCACCCTGGGGTGCCGGCACGCCGCCGACTTCGTCTTCGGCTTCGGCGACGACCACGCCGCCCAGGACGGACGGATCGCGGTCTGGGACACGGTGGCGCTCGCCGACCGGCCGGAGCGGCGGATCTCCGACGAGACGGTGGGAGCCGCCGACCGCGCCTGGGCAGCGCGGCCGCACGACGGCAGCAAGACCCTCGCGAGCACCGTGCTGGTGGCGCTGAAGGGTCTGCTGGAGAGCTCGGGCCCTGCCGGGGTCTCGGAGTTGGTGCGGTACGAGGTCGCCGAGGAGCTGCGGGCCCGGCACCGTCAGGGAGCCTCGGCGAACGCGCTGGTGGCGTACGCCTCGAACACGTTGGGCCTGGCCGACGACGACGCGCGGCGGATGGCGTTCGCGGTGCGCGCCGAGCCCGCCAACGGCGGCGCCTCCGCTCCCCCGACTGCGACCCCGCCAGCAACGACCCCGCCGGCAGCGCCGCCACCGGCGCCGGCCCCGCCAGCCACGGTCCCGGCGCCAGCCCTCTCCCCTGCCGGCCCGTTGTCGGCGACGCCACCGGCCACGCCGGCGGCCTCGACGACCGCGACGGGCACGCCGGCCGGCGCCACCACCGGACCACCGGCCGAGGTGGCTCCGGGGCGGCATCGCGCGGCGGAGCCCGCTGCGAAGCTCACGCACGGCGACGAGCCGTCCCGTGACGCCCCGCGCCCTGCGGCGCCGGACCACGCCGCGCAGCCGGTCTCCCCAGCCGCCCACGCTCCCTTGGCCGCTTATGCTCCCCTGCCGGCGCCTGCCGACGTCTCCGCGGACCGAGCGGGCGACGAGGTCGTGGTCCGCTGGCAGTGGCCGACCGAGCTGACCGAGGTCGCGGTGCGATGGCAGATCGCCGGTCACCCGTGGCGGGAACGGCTGGTCTCACGCGGCGCGTACCGGTCCCAGGGCGGCGCCTGGCTGCCCCTCGGCGAGGTGGCGAGCAACGGCGCCCACAACGCGCCGATGGAGATCACGCTGGCGCCGATGGCTCCCCTGGACGGCCACCGGGTCGAGGGCCCGCCGCTGCGAGTGCGGATCCCGGGACGCGTCGAGGCCTGGTACGAGGTGACCCGCACCGGCCCGCCGTGGCGGCGTGAGCTGACCGTGGCGGTCACGGCCGGCGCGCCGGCCCGACTGCGGCGCCTCATGGTGGTGCTGCGGCGCGGCACGGTGATGCCGCTGCACGCCTCCGACGGCGAGGTGCTACGGCAACTCGACCACGTGACGCTGGCCCCGGACCAGCCGGTGCGGCTGCGGCTGCCGGCGCCGCGGGGACCGTACTGGGTGCGCTGCTTCGCGGCGGACGACTCCGTCGAGCTGCGGGATCCCCCGGTCGTGCAACTGCGAGGGCGGTAGCGATGACGGTCAGAGCGCAGCCGATCACGTGCCCGTACTGCTTCACGATGTCGCCGCGGCGCAGTGTCCGGTTCCGCTGCCAGGGCGGCGCTCCGGGCAGAGGCAGCGGCTGCCCGCCCGAGGTCGACACGGTGCTCGCCGACTATCTCGGCTCCACGGTCGCCGCAACGCTGCCGCCGGTGTTCGACGCCGACGGCCGGCGGCAGCGGGCCGAGTGCCCCGCCTGCCGCCAGGAGACGTTCAAGCGGGTCTGCCCGGCGTGCCACAACCAGCTTCCGGCGCAGTACTGCGAGACCCCCGGCAAGATCGTCGCCCTGGTCGGCGCGAAGAACTCCGGCAAGAGCACCTACATCTCGGTGCTGCTGCACGAGTTGGAGCATCGGCTCGGCAGCGAGCTGCAGACCTCGCTGGTCGCGTGCGACGACCGCACCATCGACCGCTACCAGCGCGACTTCGCCAAGCCGCTGTTCGGCGAGCACCGGCTGCTCCCCACCACCCAGTCGGCCGCCACGGCGATCCGGTGGCCGATGGTGTACCTGCTCAGCCGCACCAGGCACAAGCGGTTCCGGCGGCAGGACACGTCGTTGACGCTGGTGCTGTTCGACACCGCTGGCGAGGACCTGGGCCGCCGCGACCTGGTCGACCTGCACCTGCGGTACCTCACCGCCGCGGACGCGATCATCTTCCTGGTCGATCCCCTCGAACTGCCAGGCGCCGCCGCCGACACCCGCGCCGAGGCCCGGCCGGCGGACGAGCACTCCCCTGACGCGAACCCGCTGCACGTGCTCAGCCGGGTCACCGAGACGCTGCGCTCCGGCCACGAACTGCGCCCGGGGCAGCGGCTGAAAGTGCCGATGGCGATCGCGCTCACCAAGATCGACGTGCTGCAGCCGTCGCTGGAGCAGCAGTCGCCGCTGCACCGGCCGCGGCCCCGCACCGCCGAACTGGACGCCGACGACCGGGAGGCGGTGCACGAGCAGGTGCGCGCGATGATGCACCACTGGCACACCGAAGGCCTGGACAACTACCTCGACCACAACTACGCGGAGCACGCGTTCTTCGGGCTGTCCGCGCTCGGCGGGATCCCCGAAGGGGACAGCGTCGGGCCGGGTGGGATCCGCCCGTACCGGGTGGAGGATCCGCTGCTGTGGCTGCTGCACCGGTTCGGGATGCTGGAGGCGAGCCGCAGCGCGGGCGCCGGCGGTCTCCGGGAAGCGGGACGCGGTCTGCTGGAGGCGAACCGGAGAAACCGCGGATAAGGGATGGCTCACCAACTTCACTACGCGTCGGTGCCACGAGGCGTCACCGACCGCGCCGGGTTCCAGTTCACCGCCCGCAGCCCCGGCGCGCCGGTCGAGGCGGAGCGGCTGATCGAGCGGTTCATGACGTACCGGCCGCCTGCCGGGCTCGCGGTCGAGCAGTGCCCGGTCTCGTTGGCGTACGACCACACGCCTCACGGCGCGATCGCGGTGTGCTGCCGCTATCTCGGCGCCGACTACACCGGCCGCCCCGGCAACTTCCTCGGCCACGCCGTGGTGGCCGACCCTGACGAGCTCGACGGGGTGCGCCCGATCGAGCTGTGGCGGGCGCCGTGGTGGGCGCGCCGTCCCGCCGACTCGTTGCCGACCGTCGACGCGCTCGCCCCTGGAGCGGCGATCGACCCCGAGCGGGTGTCGCTGCTGCTCGCCGCCGGTGGCGCGGAGTCGTACCGGCTGCTGGCCGCGCTGATCGACGCGGCGCGGGACACCCTGGCCGGCCAGGCCGGGCCGGTGATGCTGATCAGCGACGACGTGGACCGGATCGCGCTGTGGATCGCGGCCGTGTCGTACTCGCTGCCGTTCGGGGTGACGCGGACGATGTCGTTCGTGACGTACACCAGCGACCCCCTCGCGGCCCGGCATCACCTGGTGGGCGCCACCCCTGCGGCGTGGGCCGCCAGCCGCAGCGACGGCGCGGCGTACGTCCTCTCGGACTGCGGCCGGGCCGGACCGCCCGCACAGCGGCTTCCGGAGCCGCCGAGCCCGTACGCCCACGCGGCCGCCGAGGCGTGGGGCGCCGGCGACCTCGCCGCGATCGACACCCTCTGCGCTGTCGCCGCCACCGGGGTGCGGTCAGCGGGCCGCGGCGCCGCGCGGGGCGGGGGCCTGGACGCGGCCGCCGCGCTCCTGGCGCTGTGCCGGGGCGAGCCGGTGGACGACCAGCACCAGGGGTCGGCGCTGCGGCTGCTGGACGCACTTCCCGAGATCGACCGGGCGCGGCTGCTGGACCGCACTGCCGCGTCGCTGACGGCGGCGGACGAGCGGGCCGTCACGGCGCTGTTCGACGGGAGCAGCGGCGAGCAGCTCGCCGACCTGCTGGTGGACCGGGACTGGTCGGCGGCGCCATCCGTGGCGCGGCTGGTCTATTCGCGTCACGGCCGCCGGCACCGGGAGCGCAGGGCCGAGATGGCCGAGCGCCTAGTCGAACTGGGCGCCCCCGACTCGCCCGACGTGGCGCAGGACGTCGCCGACCTGTGGGCCGACGCCGACCCGAGCCCGGTCGAGTGCGTGCGCCTGCTGGAACGGCTCGATCGTCACCACGCCGGTCCGGATCTCGCGGTCACGGCCGACAACGCGGCGGTGCGCGACATCGTGGCGCGCGCGTTCGCGAACGCGGACCTCGCCGAGGGGTCGACGTCGCAGTTGGCGCGCGCCGTCGCGAGCCGGTACCCGGCGCCGACCAGCTCGGACGAGGAGTGGCCGCCACCTGGGCCCCCCGGCCCGGCCGATCCCCCGGCCGATCCGTCAGAGCGGCCCGCGAGCGCCGCCGTGGCCGATCCCGCCCAGCCGCACGCGCTCGCGGCAGGCGCGCGGGCCGTGCTCGCGGCCGCTGGCGCCGTGGAATGCTGCGCCGACGAGGCGGCCCCGGAGCGGATCGCCGAGCACCTCGACCGGCTGACCTGGTGGCGTCCGCACGCCGACCCGGCGCTGGCCAGCCGTACGCTGCGCCGCGCCGCGGCCGAGCTGGCCGGTCAGCCGGTGGCGACCCGCCTCGCGGTGCTGCGCGCCGCGTCGCCCCGGTCCCGGGAGCTGCTGGTCGCCGACTGGCTGTCCCACACCCCTGACGAGCCGGCCACCCGGACGGATCTCGCCGAGATCGCGGTGCGGCTGCGTGCGCTCGACGTCGCGGTGCCGCCACTGACGGAGTACCTGGTGGCCCTGGCGCGGCGGCCGTTCGCGTTTCGCCGGGTGCACAGCGCGATGGGCGGCCGCGGCCCCGGCCTGGCCGACGAGCTGCGCGCGATGGTGAACGACGCCGGCGGCGGCTGGCGGGCCGTGTTCCGGCGCCCGGCCGGGAGCTAGCGCGATGCGTGTCCCGCTGTTGGTGCTGCTGGCCGCCGTCGTGGCGTTCCTGTGGTGGCTGGCCTGGCCGGTGCTGGTCGGCCTCGCGGGGCTGATGTTCGCGGCGGCGATGTCGGCGTTCGTGCTGCGGTACCTGAGCAGCGCCTGGCGAGTGCTCACCTCGAAGCTCGCCGACGGCCCGTCGCCGGTGTCTGCCAGCGTCGACGAGCCGGCGTTCGCGCACTACCTGGCCGGTCAGGTCTGGCGGGACTACGCCGCGGTGCTCGCGGACACCGTGATCGCCGTGAGCCGGCCGGCGATGCTGCTCGGCGCCGGCGCCACCCAGATGCTCGTCGGCGGCTGGCAGGCGATCCTGCTGGCCCCGATCTGGCTCGCGGTGGTCACGGGGTTGCTCGCCGCTGCCGTTGGCTGCGCCGTCGTGGTCCTGCTCGTCTCCGGTGTGTACGCCGTGATCGCCGGCCTCGCCACGGTGGCGCAGTTCGCCGGGGTCGGCCTGATGCGAGGGTTGGACGGAGCGCTGGTCTCGGTCCGGCGCACCCGGCCGGCGTGCCCGCATCCGGGCTGCTACCGCTCCTTCCCGCGCCCCGAGCACACCTGCCCGCGGTGCGGCGCCGCGCACCGGGATCTGCGGCCCGGCCGGCACGGCGCGCTCCGGCGGATGTGCCGCTGCGGCGCCGGGCTGCCCACGTCGGTGCTGTTGGGACGCAGCCGGCTCGCCGCGTCCTGCCCGCACTGCCACCGGCCGCTGGCCGGCAGCATCGGCCACGCTCCCCTGGTGCACATGCCGATCGTCGGCGGGCCGGCGGCCGGCAAGAGCACGTACGCCCACCTGGCCATCGGGGCGCTCAGGGAAGGCGAAGGGCGGGTGCACTTCAGCGACCCGCGCGAAGCGGAGACCTTCGCCGCGCGACTCGCGGCGCTACGTCAGGGCGGGCGCGTGCCGCGTACCCCCGTGGAATTGCCGCAGGCGACGGTGCTGGACGTGGAACTGAACGGCGCGGGGCGCTGCCTGCTGTATCTTTTCGACCCGCCCGGCGAGCACTACACGACCTCCGACCGGATCGGCTGGCAGCGCTACCTGGACCTGGCCGGCGGGATGCTGGTGATCGTCGACCCGCTCTCGCTGGAGGGCGTGCGCCGCTCGCTCACCGACGCCGAGGTGGAGCGGCTGGCCGACGTCACGTCCTCGGCCGAGGACCCGGCGCACGTGATCGACCGGCTGGTCGGGGCGCTCCGCACCAGGCCGGACGGAGGACGACTGGACCGGGTCGCGATCGTGGTGACCAAGATCGACGCGATCCGCCGGACCTCGGTGGGCCAGCCGCTCGCCGACGGCTTCGGCCCCGGCTCGGTCGCCGCCGACCAGGTGCGCGACTGGCTGAGCTGGGTCGGCTGGGGCAACCCGATGCGCACTCTGGACCGCACGGCGCGGCAGGTGCGCTACTTCGGCTCGGGCCTGGACCTGCCGTCCGAGCGGCTGGTCGAGCCGCTGCGATGGCTGGCGGAAGGTTCGCTGCAGGGCCGGCGTGGCTGGGACCGGGTGGCCCCGGTGGTGGGCCTGGCAGCCGAGCCGGTCAGCGCCGCCGCCGAGCACACCGACGAGGTCCCGCTGCACCACCGGCTGCTGCGGCGCGGCCTGCTGGGCGCGGTGTGGCTGTTCACGGTGGCCAGCGTGGCGATCCTGTTGTCCGTCGCAGCCATCCTGATCTGGCGCATCATCCTGCCATGACACTGCGCCGTGGCCGCTGGGACCGCGGATGATCCAACAGGCGGCCCCGGCACGGTAGCGTCATAGCCTGCGACGCCGGGGAGGTCAGATGACGGACAGTGAGTCGGGCTACCAGCGGTTCCCGACGATCCACCAGGACGCCATCGTCTTCGTCAGCGAGGACGATCTGTGGACGGCGCCGGCTGACGGCGGCCGAGCGTGGCGACTCACCGCGAGTGTGGCCGAGGCGAGCCATCCCCGACTGTCGCCGGACGGCTCCCTGCTCGCGTTCGTCGGGCGGGACGAGGGGCCGCCCGAGGTGTGCGTGATGCCCGCCGCGGGCGGCGCCGCGCGCCGGCTGACCTACCAGGCCGACGACGCCACGGCCGTCACCGGCTGGGCCCCCGACGGCGCGTCCGTCCTCTACGCCAGCGACGCGGACAGACCACATCGGAGAGATTCCCGGCTGTTCCGGATCCCTGTGACCGGCGGTCTGCCGGAGCAGCTGGCGGTGGGTCAGGCGCGCGCCATCTCGTACGGCCCGGATGGCGGCGTGGTGCTCGGTCGCAACACCGCCGACCCAGCCAGTTGGAAGCGATACCGCGGCGGCACCGTCGGCGACCTCTGGATCGATCCAGACGGCACGGGCCAGTTCAGGCGTTTGATCAACCTTGCCGGTAACCTCGCCAGCCCGTGCTGGGTGGGGGATCGCATCTATTTCCTCTCCGACCATGAAGGCGTCGGCAACGTCTACTCGTGCGTGCCGGACGGCGCCGACCTGCGCCGGCACAGCGACCACGAGGAGTACTACGCTCGCAACCTCTCCAGCGACGGCAACAGGTTGGTTTACCACTGCGCCGGCAACCTCTATCTGCTCGCTCCCGGCCGGCAAGCCCCGCGGCAGGTGACGGTCCGACTCGGTAGTTCTCGCACCCAACGCAACCGGAGGTTCGTCCCTGCCGAGCAGTACCTGCACAGTGCCACGCTCAGTCCCGATGGCAGCGGCCTGGCCATCACGAGCCGCGGGAAGGCGTACTCGTTCGCCAACTGGGAAGGCCCAGTTCACCAGCACGGCCTCGCCGAGGGCGTCCGATACCGGCTGCTGACCTGGCTCAACGACCACGAGCGGCTGATCGCGGCGGCCAGCGACGAGTCCGAGCGCGAGCACCTGGCAGTGCTCGCCGCGGACGGGAGCACGCCACCACAGTCCCTGGAGCTCGACCTCGGGCGGATCACGGAGTTGCGGGTCTCGCCGACTGCCGATCGGGTGGCTGTCGCCAACCACCGCAACGAGCTGATGCTCGTCGAGCTGCAGCCCGAGCGGACGGGAGCGGGGAGATCTGGTCCCGAGCAGCCGCAGACCGGGGAACCGGCGCCGGCGACGACTCGGCCGCTCGACCACAGCCGGCACGGGCAGATCGAGGACATCACCTGGTCCCCAGACGGCAGGTGGTTGGCGTACACGTGCCACACCGGCACCGAGACCAGCGCGATCAAGCTGTGCCGGCTGGCGGCAGACGAAACGGGCAGCGACGAGACCTGGCACGCCACTGCGCCGGTGTTGCGAGATCGGCGGCCGGCATTCGACCCTGAGGGCAAGTACCTCTACTTCATCGGTCAGCGCGAGCTCAACCCGGTCTACGACGAGTTGCAGTTCGACCTTGGCTTCCCGCTCGGCTCACGCCCGTACGCGATCGTGCTGCGCGCCGACTCGCCGTCGCCGTTCGTGCCGGAGCCGCGGCCGTTGGAGAGCGAGGAGGCGGCGACTGCGCGGAAGGGCCAGGAAGAACTAACGCCAGAACCCACGCATCTGGTCGAGATCGACCTCGACGGCATCGAGCGGCGGGTGGTGGCGTTCCCGGTCCCGGAGGGACGGTATCGCCAAATCGCCGGGATCAAGGGCAAGGCGCTGTTCAGCGTCTCCCCCGTGCAGGGCAGTCGGCAGCATCGCTTCTTCGACGTCGAACCGCACTCCGACGCGGCGCTGGAGGGGTACGACTTCGACAAGCAAGAGCATGATCGGATCATCGAAGGAGTCGATGACTTCTGGCTGGGTCGCGACCACAAGACCCTGCTCTACCGCTCCGGTCATCGGCTCCGGGTGATCAAGGCAGGCGAGAAACCCGACGAGTCCGACGAGCCGAGTCGGATCAGCGGCTGGATCAACCTGGACCGGGTGAAGGTCTCGGTGCGACCGGAGGCCGAATGGCGGCAGATGTTCCGCGAGGCGTGGCGGCTGCAGCGTGAGCACTTCTGGGTCGAGGACATGTCGGGCGTCGACTGGGACGGGGTGTACCGGCGCTACCTTCCGCTGGTGGACCGGGTCACCACTCGGTCGGAATTCTCTGACCTGCTCTGGGAGCTGCAGGGCGAGCTGGGCACGTCCCACGCGTACGAACTGGGCGGAGAGTACCGGCAGGGCCCCCATTACGCACAGGGCTTCCTCGGTGTTGACTGGGAGGTTGACCCGCTCAGCGGGCACTACCGGATCGCCCGGGTGCTGCATGGCGATCCGTGGGACATCAGTGCCACCTCGTCCCTGCACCGACCGGGCGTCGATGTGCGAGCCGGCGACGAAGTGTTGGCTGTCAACGGTCAGCCGGTGGGCAGTCACCGGTTGGACGGGGCCGCGCCGGCGACCCCCGGAGAGCTGCTGGTCAACCAGGCCGGGCAGGAGCTGCAGCTGACCGTACGGCGCGACGGCGGAGAGCCGCTGGTCGTCGGCGTTCGCGCGCTCGCCGACGAGCGCCCTGCGCGCTACCGCGACTGGACGAATGCGAACCGCAGGCTGGTCCATGAACGCACCGACGGACGGGTCGGCTACCTGCACATCCCGGACATGGGACCCGACGGGCACGCCGAGTTTCACCGCGGCTTCCTCACCGAGCACGACCGCGAGGCGCTGATCGTTGACGTGCGCTTCAACGGCGGCGGGCATGTCTCCGGTCTGCTTCTGCAGAAGCTAGCCCGGCGCCGGCTCGGCTACGACTTCTCGCGCTGGGGCGTGCCGTCGCCGTACCCGGAGGAGTCGCCGCGCGGGCCGATCGTTGCGCTCGCGAACGAACAGGCGGGCTCGGATGGCGACATCTTCAGCCACGCGTTCAAGATGCTGGGGCTGGGCACGCTGGTCGGAAAACGCACCTGGGGCGGAGTCATCGGGTTCGAGCCGCGGCACGTGCTCGCCGACGGCACGATCACGACCCAGCCGGAGTTCTCGTTCACCTTCGACGACGTCGGTTGGCGAGTGGAGAACTACGGCACAGACCCGGACATCGAGGTGGACATCGCGCCACAGGACTACGCCCGCGGCGCGGACCCTCAGCTGGATCGGGCGATCACGCTGGCGCTGGAGCAGCTGGCGTCGCGGCCGGCGCACAGCCCTCGTCCGCCCGATCGTCCCCGGCTCGCGCCACCGCCCCTCGCCCCACGCGAGTAACCCACGCGGACGGCCGCCGCGGTGTGGCTGTTCACGGCGGCCAGCGTGGCGATCCTGTCGTTCCTCGACACCATCGCCCTGTGGCAACTCATCGCCAACTGACCCGCCAGGGCGGTGGCGCTCAAGATCCGCGGCATGGGACACACAGCGGCGCCGATCAGCCGAAACCGTGGCTGAACGCCCTGCCTACCGGTTGGGTGTTGGCGGCGTCCATCGGAGGGCTGCTCTACCTGACCAGCGTGGCCGGCGAGATCCCGGCGTCGTTCGGGAGCGTCCAGCAACGGAGCATCGGCATCGGTCTGATGAAGGTCGGGTTCATCCTGCTGGCAGACCATTCGCCGCGACAACGCGCCTGAACTCGCTAGCGGAGTGAGCTACGCCTGGGTCTCTTTCCCCCCGGCATCAAGATCCCACGCCTGAGCCATGACGTCGGCATCGCGCCGGCACGATCTCCCCGTCGAGCGGGCCGCCGACGCGGGTGCTGGCCGCGACGGTCGGTGCTGCGATCTGCCCGAGGCGGTCGACGAAGTGCCGCCGCCGGCCGACCACGGACGCAACGGCGCTGCACGGCAGAAAGCGTCCACAGGAGCAGAGTCCGACCTGTTCGCGGTGCTGGGCGAGGATCACATCGGCGGCGCGGATCTGCTGGCACGCGTACGCGGCGAACTGGACGGCGTCCATCCTGGTCACCGGCCCACACCACCCAGCGCCCAACCGTCGGGCGAGTTGTGTTCCAGGCGCAGCAGCGGCCCGGTCGGCTCCAACGCCGAGTAGATCGTCTCGTGCAGCAGCATGCACACGGCCCGCGCGGTGACCACGTCTACCGTGGCGCGGGCTCCGTTGGGCAGTTCCACAGTGATCGTCTGCGCCCGGCAGTCCGCCACCGCCCGCACCTGCCGCTCACCCACGTCGCCGTCGATCCGGAACCGGATGCGGTACTCATGCACTGCGCAACTGTCAGGCATCGCCAGCAGCCCTTGCGGTCTCGGCCGGCGACTGGTGTCGGTCGGTCTCGCGCCCGCACACCGGCGACCAGTCGGGGCCGTGCACGTGCCCAGGGCTGATCGCGGTCAGAGCGTCAACCCGACGCTGCTGCGGGCGACCAGGGATTCGAAGGCGTCGCAAGTTAGGCCGCCGAAGCTGTCCAACGGTTCCGCCATCCACCGTTCTCCTCCAGTTGTTCATGTCCGCCGCCGCGACGAGCGTCAGCGGTTGGATCGATACGGGCGCTGATGTTGACTCACCCGCGCTGAGGCGAGTCCGCGTCTCAACGGCGGGGAGCCAACTCACCGTGACTCGGTGTGAACGTGACGGTAGGCAGGAGTCGGGGGTGCGACCCGAACTGGCAGTTCGGGTCGACCGGTGGTTCGGGTACGGGTTAAACGAGGCTCAGGCGCCCGGCCAACGCGGCGATCTGGCGGCGGTGAGTCGGCCGGGCACGGCGCAGTAGCCCTGTGACCAGGTTGCAGGCCAGCGGGCTTCGCTGCAGGTCTTCCGGCGCCAACTGCTCAAGGCTCAGCAGGTGCACTAGGACGGCGGCGTCCTCGCGGCGCAGGTCGTGACACCGCGCGACCTCCAGGCCAAAGGTGAAACGCCGCTCCCGCGAAGGCAGTCGGGAGGGGTCGATCTGGTCAGCAACTCGCAGCCCCTCGCTGGCCTCCCCGGCGAGCACCTCGACGCTCACTGCATGCAACTTCACATTGGTGGGACCGAACACTGTCCACATGGCATTGCCCTCACCGATCTGCTGCGCGAGGGGCATGGCACGCTCACGCAGGCGCCTGCGCGCGTCCCACCAACGACGCTGGCGGGCGTCGGCGACGACAGTGACCAGTTCCAGGGCACCGCGTACAGCGTCAGCTTTCCGCGTCCGCGCTGTCATCCGCAGTTGGTCGGCGGCGTCGAGGGCTATGGCGCGAGCCTGCTCGACGGCGCTGGGCTCGTCGTGGGACAGCAGGACGTGGCTGAGGTTCCACCGGCCGGCGGCGATCCGGACCGGATCGTCGGCGTCCTCGGCGGCGCGGACGGCGCGGTCGGCGACCATGAGCGAGAGGTCGAGGCGGCCGGTGCGGCGGCAGTAGGAGCGCAGCAGCCCGTAAAGGTCCGCTGCGACGCGCAGGATGTCTCGGCGGTTGGCAACGCCATTAGCACGGCAGGCGTGGACGGCGCGCTCGACGTCTCCTATCAGTGGGGGGAGGATGGCGGCGGCCTCGGTAAATCGACCTGGGCTGGACTGCCAGGTTCGCCACGCGCTGTCGACTCGCTCGCGCAGTTGCGCAGGGGTGGCGGGCTCGGCGCTGCTCGACGGGGCGAAACCCGTCAAGCTGCGAGCCACGTCTGGCGCTGCTGTCACCGCCACGGCAGGCCCTGTCACCTGTTCATCGCTGAGCAGCGCGGCGATGGGCACGCCGAGTTCGCGCGCCAAGCGAGCGAGCAGGTCGACGGAGGGGGTCTTCCGGCCGTTCTCGATCAGGGAAAGGTAGCGGCCGGTGACGCCACACAGGCCGGCGATGGCGGCCTGTGTGCGGTGCGCCTGCCCACGGTAGTAGCGGATGCGCTCCCCCACGGGCAGTCTCGGTAAACTCATTCCGCCCAACCGCCTTCCCCCGGAGCCTCTTGGTCGCTTCAGCGTAGGACGCGACACTCACCCTCCGACACTGCATGGTGTCAGGATGACCCCTACCGGGGATAGCGGCCGATGCAGACGGTGGACGTGGTGCTGTTGGTTGTTGATGGGAGAAGGTGCGGGCCATGGCGGGACTGGTCCTGTGGGACATCGATCACACACTGATCGCCACCCGGGGCGTGGGCCACGAGTTGTCCGCCGCCGCGTTTCTGCGCACGACCGGGCGGGTGATGCGCCGGCAAGCGAAGATCGACGGCATCACCGAAGCCGTCATTTTCCGCGAGACCGCCAAGCTGCACGGCATAGATGCGGGCCGCGCGGACTTTGAACGGTTCGCCCGCGCCCTCGCCGAGGAACACGTCAAGCGGGCCGCCGAACTCCGCGAACGCGGCCAGGCCCTGCCCGGCGCAGCGGCCGCGCTCGATGCCATCGCCACTATGCCCGACGTGACGCAGACCGTCGTGAGCGGCAACGTCCGCGCTGTCGCCGAGATCAAGCTGAAGGTCTTCGACCTGGCACGGCACATCCGCTGGGACCTCGGCGCCTACGGCGAGGAGAACGACGTGCGCGCCGAACTCGTCCGCCTCGCCCTCGACCGCGCCAGCGCCGCGGCCTCCGACGCGGTCCTCATCGGCGACACCCCAGCAGACATCCGCGCCGGTCACGACAACAACGTGCGGGTAATCGCCGTGGCCTCCGGCCGTAGCGACGAGAAGAAGCTACGCGAGGAGGGCGCCGACGCCGTCCTACCCCACCTAAGGGACACCGACCTCGTCACCAAGCTCGTCTGCGACCCACCCGGCCGACCGCACATGTAGACGACTGTCGGCACAACTTGAGCCCGCGCCGATCTACCCGCTGCTCAGCGGCACGGACTCGTTCCGCAGGTGTCCGAAAACCGAGCCGTCACCGCCAGCGGCGACCACGCCGAGGAGGTTCCGCCGCACCACCGGCTGCTGCGGCGCGGCCTGCTGGGCGCAGTGTGGCTGTTCACGATGGCCAACGTCGCGGTGCTGTTGTCGATCGTCGCCATCGCCCTCTGGCAGCTGATCACCGGCCGACCCGCCCAGTCAGTCTACGAGTCCGTCAGGGGTCCAAGCGCTCCACATCTTGGCCAGTGACATCGGCGATCAACTCGAAGTCCTTATCGCAATGGAGGACCGTCAGTCCGGCAAGTTCGCCTGCCGCCGCAATCAGCAGGTCCGGGACCGAAGGCGCCCGATGATGTCCTCGATCGGCCAGCAGCGCGAGCACCTCGACCGCGCGATCCTCGATCGCAGGAGTGGCGTACTCGACAGGCATGGCTGAGATCGGAGGGTTCCGCATGCCGGATCGGAGGGCATCAGCCGACCTGGCGGAGTAGCCGACCTCTAGGAGTGTCACCGTCGTGATTCGAACGAGTCCCCGCTCGATACGAGCAGCCCAAACGTCGACCTCCGGGCTGGCGCCCAGACGGACAAGTGCCGACTTGTCGACCAACCAGTGTCTTGTGGTCATGACCGACGCGTCACCTCCAGGCCTCCGCCATGACGTCAGGATCGCTCAGGTCGCCGAATGTGGCGGCGAACCGCCGAAGATGCTCGCTCGTCACCGAAGCCGCCGAGCGCTCCGCATCTTGGCTCAACTGGCGACGGACATATTCGCTGCGCGACAAGCCGAGGCGGGAAGCGTGCGCGTCAATGGCCGCCAACACGTCTTCCGGGACATCACGAACCAGCACATTCGGCATCGGTCACCTCCTAGATATCGCATGATATCACCCTCACCATTGCGGCCGCGACGGTGTCGGCTCGTGGTGCTGCGGCGCGGCCTGCTGATCATGGTCTTGTCGGCGTGTGAGTACGGTGAAAGTGTGATCCACCGGCCGCACACGCTCCTGAGCTGCGCGATCTCGGTCGACGGCTACCTCGACGACAGCTCGCCGGAGCGGCTGATCCTGTCGGGCGAAGCCGACCTCGACCGGGTGGACGAGGTGCGGGCAGGTGTCGACGCGATCCTGGTCGGCGCGAACACCGTACGCAGAGATGATCCTCGACTGGTGCTGCGGTCGCAGGCGCGGCAGGCGGCGCGAGCCGAACGCGGCCTGGCGCCCGATCCCGCGAAGGTGACGATCACCCGCAGCGGCGACCTCGATCCGGCGGCCCGGTTTTTCACACTCGGCGAGGCCCCCAAGCTCGTGTACGCCGCGAGCGGCGCCGCCGAGAAGCTCGACGCCCGCCTCGCGGGGCGGGCCGCGGTGATCGACGCCGGCGCCGACCCGGAGCTGGCCTGGATCGTCGGCGACCTGGCGCGGCGCGGCGTGGAACGGCTGATGGTGGAGGGCGGCGGCGGGATCCTGAGCTGGTTCCTGTCGGCCGGGCTCGCCGACGAGCTGCACCTGACTGTGGCGCCCCGGCTCGTCGGAGACGCCGACGCGCCCCGGTGGCTGCGCCCCGGCTCGGCGCCGGCCGGGTCGCTGACGCTGCTCGAGACCCGGCGCGTCGGTGACTGTGTGTTGATGCGGTACGCGGTGACTGAGCGGCCCGCGGACCGTGAGTGGCTGACCAGAGCGATCGCGCTGTCCCGGCGCTGCCCGCCGTCGCGCACGGCGTTCTCGGTGGGCGCCGTGCTGGTCGCCGCCGACGGTTCCGAGATCGCGGCCGGCTGGTCCCGCGAAAGCGACCCGATCGAGCACGCCGAGGAAGCCGCCTTGCGCAAGGTCGACCCGGAGGATTCGCGCCTGCCCGGCGCCACCCTCTACAGTTCGCTGGAGCCGTGCGGCGCGCGTGCGTCCCGGCCCCGTCCGTGCGCCGAGCTGACCGTCGCCGCCGGAGTTCGCCGGGTGGTGTACGCGCTGCGCGAACCGGCCCGGTTCGTGGACGGAACCGGCGACGAGCGGCTGCGGCAGGCCGGTGTCGAGGTGGTGGAGATCGCCGATCTGGCCGACGCGGCGCGCGACGTCAACGCCCATCTGCTGCCTTCCGACTGAGTCCGCGGCGCGGACGCGCCGGCACGGCTCCGCACGCGTCGGCCGGCGGTGAGGCACGATGCTGGGGGAAGCGAATCCGTGGGAGGTCGCGACATGACGGCGCCGAACGAGGCGGTCGGACGGGTGCTGGGCACCGAGGACGCGACCCCGCTGACGTTCTGGGTCGCCGTGGAGCAGGGCCGGTACCTGCAGCTCGACGACGTGGTGGTGACCCACCGGCAGCTTCCGGACGGCGCCAGCGTCGCGATCGCCGGCGTGGTGACCGCGATCCGCGCGCGGCACGAGGGCGCGCAGTTCGACTCGGACGTGTTCCTGATCGCGGACGGGATGCTGCCCGCCGAGGTGCAGGAGGCCGCCGAGGTCACCACCACCCGGGTCGAGCCGGAGGTGTACGTGCCGCCGCGCCCCGGCGAGTCCGTCTACCGCGCCACGGATCTGGAGCGGGCGGTAGCGCTGTACTTCGACCGGATGGAGCGCCAGGTGCCGGTCGGGCTCGGGCGCGACGGCGAGTCGGTGTTCCTCAACGCCGACTTCCTGGACGGCACCAGGGGTGGGCACGTGAGCATCTCCGGGATCTCCGGCGTGGCGACGAAGACCAGTTTCGCCACGTGGCTGCTCTACTCGTTGTTCCGCTCCCCCGCGCTCGGCGCCGAGGCCGTCAACACGAAGGCGTTGATCTTCAACGTCAAGGGCGAGGATCTGCTGCTGCTCGATCACGACAACATCAAGCTCACCGACGAAATCCGCGCCTCGTACGCGAAGCTCGGCCTGCCGGCCGAGGCGTTCAAATCTGTCGGTGTGTACGCCCCGCCGCGGGTCGGCGATCGCGACGCCACCCCGGACGTGGCCTCGCGCACGACCGGAGTCGACCCGTTCTACTGGACGCTGCGGGAGTTCTGCGCGGAGAAGCTGCTGCCGTTCGTGTTCGCCGACGCCGACGACGAGCGGCAGCAGTACACGATGGTCGTGCACCAGGTGACCGCGAAGCTGGCTCGGGACGCGATGCCGGCCGACGGCGGCGCGGTGCTGATCGACGGCGAGATCGTGCGGGACTACGCGGGCCTGGTGGAGTTCCTGGAGCGCCGGCTGACCGACGACGACAGCCGCGCCGCGTGGACCGGAAGCGCCATCGGGCTCGGCACCGCCAACGCGTTCCTGCGCCGCTTGTCGTCGAGCCGCCGCGACCTGGCGCGCCTGATCCGCGGCGACCTGCCGGAGCGGCGGGCGCACGGGATCAGCACCGAAAGCGGCGCCCAGGTGACCGTGGTCGACCTGCACAACCTGCCGGATCGGGCGCAGCGGTTCGTGGTGGGTGTGACGCTGCGCAACGAGTTCGAGCGCAAGGAGCGGTCCGGGGCGGCGCGGCCGTTGCTGTTCGTGGTGCTCGACGAGCTCAACAAGTACGCCCCGCGCGAGGGGAACAGCCCGATCAAGGAGATCCTGCTCGACATCGCCGAGCGGGGCCGCTCGCTCGGGGTGATCCTGATCGGCGCCCAGCAGACCGCCAGCGAGGTGGAGCGCCGGATCGTCGCGAACTCCGCGATCCGGGTGGTGGGCCGGCTCGACGCGGCCGAGGCGACCCGCCCCGAGTACGGCTACCTGCCCCCGGCCCAGCGCCAGCGCGCGGTGCTGGCCAAGCCGGGGACGATGTTCGTGGCGCAGCCGGACATCCCGGTGCCGCTGGTGGTGGAGTTCCCGTTCCCGGCCTGGGCAACCCGGCCGTCGGAGGCGGGGGCACGGCCGGCGGGCAGCGCCCGGTCGGCGGTCAGCGACGCGGACCCGTTCGCGGTGGTCGGCGCGCCTGCGGGCTCTGGCACAGACGACGACATCCCGTTCTAGCCGTCGCGCGGGCAGGCCAACCGCGGCGCCTACGGCAACAGGGTCAGCGCCCGGACATCTCCTCTGAGCGCTCAGCGAGATCCGGCTCGGCATCCATGATCCCCGCAAACGACAAAGTTCGACGTCGACCTGGTGGGCGATCGGAATCCTGCTCCGACGGGTTCTTCACGAGTTGCAGCACGACAGCACGCACCGCATCTGCCTGGCGGGGCGTGAGCTGATCGACCAGCTGGTGCAGATCGTCATGCGCGTGAGCTGCGGTCATAGCCGAATTCTATGCCGAAGGCGAGCCACTGGACGTCGAGGCGGGCGAGTTCATCGGCTTCTGCCTGGCTGACAGGTTCACGTCCGGTGGCCTTGCGGATCATGGTGAGCTGGTCCCAGCCGAGCGCGTCACGCACCTGCGCCCCGGTCGCTCCGAGCAGCAACTCCTCGACCACGTCGCCCGCTTCCCGCGTCAACCACGGGTCGCGACTCAGCGCGGCGGCGAGGTCAAGCCCGTGCACCGCCCCGCGCTCGTGGTGGCGTTGATGAGCCGCCAGGGCTCTCACCGCTCCGCTGCCGTGCCCGTACCGTGCCAGATGGTCGGGTGTCTCTGGCGTGCCCGACCTGCGAGCTTTATCGTCAGGTACATCTTGTACCCCGTGCCGTAAAGGTTGGTACGCGATGGAGCCGGATCCCGAGGTTGGTCAGCGCGTGAAGGAGTTGCGAGAGCGAGCCGGGCTCAGCAGGGAACGGCTCGCCAGTCTGACCGGCGTGTCCGCGACGCTGATCAAGTTCGTCGAACGGGGCACGCGAAGGCTCACGCTCGACACCGCGCGGAAGATCTCGGATGTTCTTGGCGTGCGCGATCTCGGTGAGTTGTATGGCCCGGATGTGCGGCTGAGTCTGGATGGGCGCTTGCCGACTCACCCTGGTGTGCCTGATGTGCGTCGGGCGCTGACGGCGTGGCCGGTGCGTGTGGACGGTGAGCCGCCGAGTGCGGCGTACCTTGAGGGCGCTCTCGACGCGGCGTGGCGGACGTGGCACACGAGTCGGCAGCAGCGCAGCGAGACCGGCGCGATCCTGCCCGGCCTCATTGACACCACCCAGCGCGCGACTCGGCTGCTCGACGGCGAGGAGCGGCGCAGCGCTCTCGCGTCGCTGGCCGAGGTGTATCACCTGGGGCAGGCCTTCCTGGCTTGGCACGGTGACCGCGAGCTGATGTGGCTGTGCGTCGATCGGGGAATGCAGGCGAGCCTGGAGTCCGACGACCCGCTGTCGATTGGCCGGAGTGTGTGGTACGCCGCTCACCTGCTCCGCGCGGTTGGGCGCGCCGACGAGGGCCTGGAGCGGCTGCACGAAGCGGAGCAGCTCGTAGAGCCGCTGGTGGCTGACGGCCCGGCGCAAGCCGCCGCGCAGCTGGCCGACCTTCACCTGTGCGCCGCGCTGACCAAGGCGCGGACCGGCGATCAGTCCGCGTGGGCCGAGTGGAACAAGGCACGCGAGATCGTCCACCGCGCTCTCCCCGCTGACTACGTCGACCCGCGCACCCGCGTCGGCCGTACCCTGGTCGACGTGTACGCCGTGATGTGCGCGGTCGACCTGGGTGATCCTGAAGAAGCGCAGCGACGGGCGCACGCGCTCGACCCGCAGTCCATCCCGTCCACGGAACGCCGCGCCCGGCACTACGTGGAACTGGCGCGCTCGGCGGACCTCGAAGGCTCGCTGGAAGCGACGCTGCACCTGCTACAGCGCGCGCAGGCCGTGAGCCCCGAGACAATCAGGTACTCGCCCATCGCTCGCGAGATCGCTGGCCGTCTGGCAAGCCAGTCAGGCGCGGCGATCCGTGAGGACGCCGTAGAGCTGGCCCGGACTCTCAACGCGAGCCCGGAATAGGTACACCAAGTACCCGTCACTTCCTGTACCCCATCCCCGTGTGATGGCGGCCCTACCTTCTGTGCAGGTCCCCGTTACCGGGCTTGCCGCCACGGCCCCGGCGTCGGGTGATGAGTGCGGGCGAGAGTCGCCCGCCTACCCGGTCGGAGGTGCGCGGGGAGTGCGGTCGCCAAGGGGCACACGAGCATTCGGGCGGGCCGCGCCCTCCGGCCGGATCGAGCCGGCGACGGTGAAAGCGGTTGGGCGTGTGGCGATGCCGGTCATGCCGCGTGGGCACGCGTCTGACGCCGAGTACATATTGGACGGCGAGTTCCTGCTGTGCAGGATGTGCATGCGGTGGATGCAGCCCGCGCCCCGCGCCGACGGGACTCGCGCGTACTGGTGCGGGCCGCCGTGCCGGCAGCGCGATCTGGTGGCGGCGACCCTGGAGAGCCGGCTGGAGCTGGCCGCGCTGACACGGGCGATCACCACGCTGCACCCTGATCTCGCCCGTAGGCGCTTGGACGGCGCGCTGGTTCTGGACAGTTGGACGGACGTGGACGGGGATCCCACGGAGCCGGACCCGGACGAGGTGCGCCGCTGGCAAACGTGCGAGATCTCCGACCGCCGCGCCCTGGTCCGCGCCGGCTACGTCCGCGCCGAGGTCGACGCCGACGGCGAGATCCACCTGGTCCGGCTCGTCCAGGGCGGGCCAGCGTCGTGATCATGGCTGAGCCCCGCGCGCCTGAGTTCGAGCCGTTGGGTAAGCCGGTGCCGTGTCGGACTTGCCGTGGCCCGATCGTCAACACGGTGATCGGCCGCCCTCTGGACGGCGAAACCACACAAACCGGCTCGGGCTCCATCGCGGCGTAGCGGTGAGGATCTGGGTTCCGGGGGCGGATGTCGTACGCCGCTCGTAGGGTCGGTGGGAGACAGCCACTCGATAAGGAGAGGTAGTTATGACTGAGCAGGCTATGCCCGTGGGTGGGGCCGTGCCGTATCTGATCGTCAGCGACGCGAGCGGCGCCATCGACTTCTACAAGCAGGCCTTCGGCGCCACCGAGATCAGCCGGGCCGCCACGCCAGACGGCAAGAGGATCATGCACGCCGCGATCGAGATCAACGACGCCACGCTGATGCTCATGGACGACTTCCCGGAAGCCCGCGACGGCAAAGGCAGCACGCCCGAGGCGCTCGGCGGCTCGCCGGTGTTGATCCACCTGCAACTGGCGGACGTGGACGCGGTGTGGAATCAGGCGGTCGCGGCCGGCGCCACGGTCACCATGCCGTTGGAGGACCAGTTCTGGGGCGACCGGTACGGGCAGCTCGTCGACCCGTACGGGCACCAGTGGTCCCTGGCGACCACCGTCGCCACGCCGAGCGACGAGGATCTCCGCAAGGGCGCCGAGGAGTCGTTCGGGGGGTCGACCTGATCAGCCGCCCGCCCCGCCGGTGAAGTTCCACGACGCCAGGTGCAGCGCCGGCGCGGCAAAAGTCAACAGCCCCCAGTGGTACGGCACCGCGCTCGCCACGGCGCCGACGGCACGCACCTGCCCCGGTCCCAACGCCTGCGGGTACGACTGGGTGAAGCGCAGGTTGCTCACCGGCCCCACGATCTCGCCGTCCTCCACCAGCCACACCCCGTTGCGGGTCAGGCCGGTCTCGACCAGGCTGCGCGGGTCGAGCACCCGCGTGTACCACAGGTCGGTGACCAGCAGTCCGCGCCGCATCCCGCCGAGCAGCCCGGCGACGGAGTCGTCGCACGCCGGACGCCCGGCGGTCTCGGCCAGCGGAGCGTCGCCGGGCGAGAGCCGTGCGCCGATGGGCATCGGGCCGAACCGGAAACCCAGCGGCATCGCGTGGCCGGTGCTCACAGCGCCGGTCTCCTTGGCGGTGCGCCGGTCGTGCGCCACGGCGAGACTGACCCCGTCCCGCGCCAGCTCGACCGGTCGCCCCGGCGTGCCCTCCGCGTCGAACGGCAGATCCAGCGACTCCGGGCCGGCCGCGTCGGTCACCAGGGTGAGCGACGGGTCGAGCTGGCGAACGCCCAGCTCGACGAACGAGCGCTGCTCGGCGACCGCTTTGCCGTTGTAACCCCAGATCGCGAGGTTCGAGACCAGGTCGACCACGGCGCTGGGCTCCAGCACCACCTCGTACCGGCCGGGCGGCAGGTCGATCGGCGAGTCGCTGGCGCTCGCCTTCGCCGCCGCGGCGGCGCCCAACGCCGCGCCGTTCACGTCGGCCAGCCGCGGCCCGGCGAAGCGGGCGACCCCGTCGGCGCCGCCGTCGCGGGCGATCGCGTCCACCGCCGCCGACGACACCGCGCCGTCGACCCGGTGGCCGGCGCTGTTGGCGAAGCTCGCCGTCACCCCGGTGGTGCGGCAGTAGCCGGCCGCCGTCAGCCCGTGGGCGCCGTCGACGAAGTCGCGCACTGCTTTGGCGCGCGCGGCCGGCTCGGCTTCGGCGGTCGCGGGATCGTAGTTGCCCGGACTGCTCGGCGCGGTCGGCGGCGTGAGGCCGGGCCAACCGGGGTCGGCCGGGAGCAGCCGGGCCGCCGCGAGCGTCCGCTCCACCAGGTTGCCGAGCCCATCGCCGCCGGTCACGGTCGTCGCGCCGGAGGCGGTGCGGCCGTCGACGTGCAGGCGCAACCGCACGGCCGTCGTGGTGTCGGAGATGTTCTGATGGATGTACGAGTTCGCGAACCGGGTCAGGGCCAGGGTCTGCGTGTGCGCGGTCACCTCGACCTCGGCGCCCGGCGCGCGCCGCGCCACGAGATCCAGCACCTGCTCCGTCAGGGCACCGCTGCTCATCCCCGTACCCCCACTCGAACTCTTCGGAAGCGCGCCGGCGCGGTCGGATGGCCGGTGTGGCCGATCTGGCTGGGTTGGCCTTTGCCGCAGTTCGGGGTGCCCCAGGCGACAATCTCGTCGGCGAGCATGTCCATCGACTGCCAGAACGTCGGCCCGATCCCGGTGTACGTGGGATTGCGCAGCATCCGGCCGCGTTCTCCGTTCTTGACCTCCCAGCCGATCTCGCAGCCGAACTGGAAGTTCAGCCGCCTGTCGTCGATCGACCAGGACCGGTTGACGTCCATCATGACGCCGTCGTCGGTGGCGGCGATGATCTCCTCCAGGGTGTGCGGGCCCGGCTTGAGCCCCACGTTGGTCATCCGCACCATCGGCAGCCGGGCCCAGCCGTCGGCGCGCACGCTGCCGGCGTAGTCCAGGCCGGCCGTCGCCGCCGAGTCCCGCCCGGCGAGCACGCCCACCCAGACGCCGTCTCTGACGATGTCGCGCGCCTGCGCCGGGGTGCCTTCGTCGTCGTAGGCGAACGTGCCGAGCGCCCCGGGGATCGTGGGGTCGGCGGTGATGTTCATCAGCTCGGAGCCGTACCGCAGCGTCCCGAGCTGGTTGAGATCCAGCCAGGACGTGCCGGCGAACGCCGCCTCCCAGCCCAGAATCCGGTCCAGCTCGACCGCATGCCCGACCGACTCGTGGATCTGCAGCACCATCTGCTGCCCGCCCAGGATCAGGTCGGTGACGCCGGACGGGCACTCCGGCGCCGACAGCAGCGCCCGCGCCTCCTCCGCGAGCCGGGGCGCGGCGCCGAGCAGGTCCAGGCCGTCGACCACCTCCCAGCCGGCGCTGCCGGTGTTGCCATGGCTGCGGCGCTGCGACTCGCTCCGCCCCATCGCCGTGGCGCTGGCGTCGGCGCCGCACTCCCGGACGCGCTGGTGGATGCGGGAACCCTCGCTGGAGACCAGCCAGGTGCGCGTGTCCCAGGTGGAGTAGCTCGCGGCGGCGAGGTCGGCGCCGTGCTCGACCATCAGCTTGGTCGCCGCGACCAGCAGGTCGCCCTTGTCTGACAGCGGCACGTCGGCGGGGTCGATCCGGCACGGGTTGGACCACGTGTCCTGACGCGCGGGCACGGGCACGAGGTCAAGCTCCGGGCCGGCGACGGTGGCGCTGGCCGCGGCGATCTCGGCCGCCGCCCGCCCCGCCTCACGTGCGCCGGCCGCCGACAGGTCAGCTGTGGCGCGGAACCCCCAGGAGGAGCCGACCAGGGCGCGCACCCCGAGGCCGGTGCTCTCGTCCTGGGTGAGGTCCTCCACCTCGGCGTTGCGGGCCGACATCGACTCGACACGCCGATGCCCGACACGGGCGTCGGCGTGCCGGGCGCCGGCCGCGAGCGCCGCCTCGACCGCCGTGGTCGCTAGATCGAACTCAGTCACCCGCCCAGCCTGCCATGCC
>WHSM01000175.1 GCA_009380105.1 Micromonosporaceae bacterium | reverse complement strand
TGGCCTCTTCCGTGTCAGGGAAGCGCTCTCCCACTGAGCTAAGCGCCCGAGGCGGGAGCGGGAATCGAACCCGCGTACAGGGCTTTGCAGGCCCTTGCCTAAGCCACTCGGCCATCCCGCCGGTTCGACAACCCCCAAGTCGCAGGGCCGGCATCTGGCGGTGCGCGGGCACCGCTACCGAGCGGACGACGGGACTCGAACCCGCGACCCTCACCTTGGCAAGGTGATGCGCTACCAACTGCGCTACGTCCGCGTGCTCACCGGATGTCTTTCCCGGTGCGCCTCAAGAATGTATCTGAGGCTCTGGCCGACTGCCAAACCGGGGTGGGGGTTCGCGCGGGTGTGTCGCGACGTCTTTTCGCTCACACGCTGTCGGAGGTCCGTCACGGCGCGTCGGCGAGACCGGCGCAGCCCCGCAGCCCGGCGAACTTCTTCTGGATTCGGGTCGCTTCGTCTCCCTCGACCAGCAGCGGCTGCCCGGTGTGCGAGATCCGAGCCGGCGCTAGCTCGGCTCCCGTCAGCTCCGCGCCGCGCAGTGTCAGCCGCAGCACTCCGGTGTCGTTGGAGTGGGCGTTGTCCCGCCACCAGAGGAAGTTCCCGAGCCCGTACGCCACATAGGTTTTTCCCAGCCAGCCGTCGCCCTGCAGCAGGTGCGAGTGCGCGCCGATCACAGCGGTGGCGCCAGCGTCGGCGAACGCCTTGGCAAGCGTGCGCATCCGCTCGGTGGGGCACTCGTTGCCTTCCAGGCCCCAGTGCATGAACACGATCACCACGTCGGCCTGCTTCCGCGCGTCCCGGACCGCCTTCGCCGCCCGCTTCACGTCGTGCGCCATGGCGAGCCCGGAACGGTCGTCACCGGCCGCCCACCGCTCGGACAGCTCGTTGATCTGACTCATGCCGAGCACGGCGACCTTCGCCCCGCGCACGTCGCTGATCCACGGCGCGTACGCCGCGTCCGCGTCCTCGCCGGCGCCGATCGCCGGCACCCCGGCCTCCGACGCGTGCCGCAGCGTGTCGGCCAGCCCGTCGCGCCCGTAGTCCAGAGCGTGGTTGTTCGCCAGGGACACCGCGTCGATCCCGGCGGCCTTCACCGCCTGGTACGAGGTCGCGGGCGACCGGAAGCGGAACTGCTTCGGCTCCGGAGTGCCGCCGTCGGTGACCGCGGTCTCCAGGTTCGCCACGGCGAGGTCCACCTTCGACAGCTCCGCCGCGATCGGGCCGAACGCGGTGTCGGGGTCCTGGTTGAGCAGATTGTACGTGCGCCCCGCGAAGTGCACGTCCCCGGCGAACGCGAGCGTGATTTCCGGTGGCGGCGCGGGGGAGCTGGGCGCGGCCGAGGGCGCTGGCGACTTCCCCGGGAGTGTCGCCGTCTCGCCCCCGGAGCAGCCGGAGGTGATCATGACGGCGCTCAGAAGGGCCGCGACCAGCGCCCAGGGTCTGCTTCTCACCGCGCCAGCTTACGGGCGGCCGGCACACCGGGCCCGTGGCCCGGCCGCCACCCCCGGCGCGCTGCCCGGTGGCGATCATGGCGCCGCTGCCCTTTAGTGTCGCCGTATGCGTGTCCTGGTGATGACCGGGGACGCGCTCACGGTCGACGACGTGGTTGACGTCGCATCCGGCCGTGCGCGTGTTCAGCTCGGTCCAGACGTCGGCGGCCGGATGGCCGCCAGCCGTGCCGCGGTGACCTCGGCCGTGGAGAAAGGCTCCGTCGCGTACGGCGTGACCACCGGTTTCGGGGCGCTCGCCGACACGTACATCCCCGCCGTCGAGCTCAGCCAACTGCAGGTCAGCCTGGTGCGCAGCCACGCCGCAGGCGTGGGCCAGCCGCTGCCGCCGGAGGTGGTCCGGGCGCTGCTGCTGTTGCGGGCCCGTACTTTGGCCGCCGGTATTTCGGGGGTACGAGTACATCTGCCCCAGCGCTTCCTGGAGCTGTTGGCGCGTGACCTGCTGCCGGTGGTGCCGAGCAAGGGCTCCGTCGGCGCGTCAGGCGACCTGGCGCAGCTGGCGCACCTGGCGCTGCCGTTGATCGGAGAAGGCCGCCTGCGGGCCCCGGGCGACCCGCCTGCCGGAAGGCCGGCCGCCGAGGTGCTCGCCGAGCACGGCATCGCGCCGATGTCGCTGGAGCCGAAGGAAGGGCTCAGCCTGATCAACGGCACCGAGCCGATGCAGGCCGTGCTGGCGCTCGCGATCGCGCGCGCCGAGCAGTACTTCAAGATCGCGGACATCTCCTGCGCGCTGAGCATCGAGGCGCTGTTCGGCACCGATCGCGCGTACGACGAGCGGGTCCAGGTGATCCGGCCGCATCCCGGCCAGCTCGACAGCGCCGCCAACCTGCGCGCCCTGCTCGCGAACAGCCCGCTGCTGGCCAGCCACCGGTACTCCGACCACGCGGTGCAGGACTCGTACTCGCTGCGCTGCGCCCCGCAGGTGCACGGCTCCTCCCGCGACCTGGTCGCGCACTGCCGGCGGGTGCTGGAGATCGAGCTGGGCGCGGTGGTGGACAACCCGGTCGTTGTCAGCGACGGCGCCGGCGGGCACGAGGTGATGAGCACCGGCAACTTCCACGGCCAGCCGCTCGCGTTCGCCGCCGACGCGCTCGCGATGGCCGCGGCCGAGGTGGCGAGCATCTGCGAGCGACGCGTCTACCGGCTGCTCGACCCCGCCACCTCGCGCGGCCTGCCGCCGTTCCTGGCCCCGCACGCCGGCACCAACTCCGGGTTCATGCTCGCCCAGTACACGGCCGCCAGCCTGGTCAGCGAGAACAAGGTGCTCTGCCACCCGGCGAGCGTCGACTCGATCGTCACCTCCGGCAACCAGGAGGACCACGTGTCGATGGGCTGGCACGCCGTGCGCAAGGCCCACGAGGTGCTCGACAACCTTGCCGTGGTGCTCGCCGTGGAGCTGCTCTGCGCCGCGCAGGGCGTCGACCTACGCGCCGACACGGCGCGGCCGGGGCCGGCGACAGCAGCTGTGCACGCGATGATCCGCGAGCGGGTGCCCGCGATGATGGTCGACCGGGAGATGGCGCCGCAGTTGGAGTCGGTGCGCGAGCTGCTGCCGGAGCTGCTGGACGCGGCGGAGCAGGTGATCGGCCCGCTCCGGTGACGCCCGGCGCGGACGGTGCGGTCAATGCGGCGGGCGCGGCCCACCTGGGCCGCTCGCGCGGGTCAGCGTTGGAACAGGCGCAGCAGCGTGGTGTCGACGTCGAGGTACTCGCTCTCGTGCCCGCGAGGCACCGCCGAGTAGGTGCGCCGAAGGAACCGCACCAGCACGCTGCGCTGCACCTCGAACAGGGCGTTCCCGTCCGGCGACGACAGCGCCAGGGCAACGACCTCGCCGCGCGGCGTCGCCCACGGCCAGATGCGCACGTCGCCGATCCCCGCGGCCTCGTCGATGCCGGCGACCAGCAGGTCGCGCGCGAAAGACCAGCTCACCCGCTCGGCGCCGGAGGCGTCCGGGTGGAAGAGCACGTGCACGGCGTACGGATCGCTCGGGTCGTACCGGAGACTCGCCCGGACGGGCAACGCGACAGCGTCGGGCGCGACCAGGTGGAGCGAGGTCTCCACCTCAACGGCGCTGGGGCGAATCTGACCCATCGAACCCCCTGGCGATGCCGGCGGGACGACCCCGCGTCCCGGATTCTTCCATTAGGTGATACCCCTGATCACCTGGTGGCATACGCCCGCCGCACCCGGGAAATGCAGCTCAACTGACCGGGTTCCGCGCGGCGTACATCCGGTCTAACGGCTCATGTCCCTCCGGGGTGATGAGCGAGATGTAGTTGTTAGGTACGGTCGACCCCCAGGCCGGCTGCGAAGGCCGGGTAGATTGGCCGCGGGAGGTGCTGTGCGCGACGATCGAGCAGGTCGACCGGCCACCGGCGTGGCCGATCCGACCGGGGTCTCCAGGGAGTTGTGGAACGTGGCTCGGCAGGACACCTCCCGGGAAGCCAAAGAGCGGTCCGACAGGCGCATGGAGCGCGCCGCGGAAGGGATCGTGCGAGACGCCACGCGCAAGATCGGCTGGCTGGACTGGGTGCGGGGCGTCGCGAGCGGGCTGCGGCGCCGGATCCGCAGCACCGCGGCTGGCCGGATCACCCTCAAGGTCGTCGTCGCCGTGCTCGGCGTCAGCACCGTGCTGCTGGGCATCGCGATGATCCCGCTGCCCGGTCCGGGATGGCTCGTCGTCTTCTTCGGCCTGGCGATCCTGTCCATCGAGTACGTCTGGGCCAAGCACGTGCTCCGGTTCGGCCGGGAGAGACTCAAGACCTGGACCCACTGGGTGGGGGAGCAGTCCTGGTGGACGCGCCTGGCCATCGGAGCCCTCGGGTTGATCTTCGTCGGCGCCATGCTGTGGCTGGCCGTGCGCAACAGCTTCGGCATCGACCTGGCGCAGAGCTTCTGGCACTTCCTGACCTCCCAGTGACGTGGGCCGGCGCGGCCGCGCGTCGCCGGTACCCACGTGCAGATCGGCCGCCGCGTCGGGTAATGTGGTCGGCGCGTCCCGGGCGATTAGCTCAGCGGGAGAGCGCTCGCCTCACACGCGAGAAGTCACTGGTTCGATCCCAGTATCGCCCACGGGTGATGAGGTGATTCCTGCCCACAAACGCGTGGGCCGGGATCACCTCGTCATTCTGTCGGGGGGACGACCCCCCGTGCCCCCCGCGTGCGGCACTCGTGTGCCTCCTCGCTCGCCGCCGCGCGCTTCCCCGCGTGCGGCACTCGTCTGCCCACTTGCTCGCCGCCGCGCGCTTCCCCGGGTGCGGCCCCTTGTTTGTCTGCTTGCGCGTCCTTGTTCGCTGTTTGCGCGCTTTCCCCGCGTGGCGCCTTGCGTGCTCTGGTGTGTCACGCTGGGGCGCGGCCCGGCGACTTCAGCGATCGACGAACGGGGTGTCCCATGACGATGCAGATCCAGCAGTTGCGCCAGCTCATTGTGCGGCAGCGAATCCGGTTGATGGTGAACCAGTATGAGATTCGGGCGGCGGCGCCCGACGGCTCCGAAGGACCGATGCTCGCCTTCGCGCAGCAGAAGCGCATGGCCTTCAAAGAGCAGGTCACCCTCTACGCCGACGACACCAAGCAGCGCCCGGTGCTGGGGTTCAAAGCCCGTCAGGTGATCGACCTCGGTGCCACCTACGACGTCGTCGACCAGTCCGGCCGTCCCCTCGGCCTGTTCCGCAAGGACTTCAAGGCGTCGCTGCTTCGCTCCACCTGGCACCTGGAGCAGCCAGGTCTCGGCACGGCGACCGGCCAGGAGGTGAGCATGCTGGTGGCGATCCTGCGCCGCTTCACCGACCTGTCGTTCCTCCCGTACGACTTCGAGTTCACGATCAACGGAAACCCGGCGTTCTCCGTGGTGAAGAAGTGGGGTCTGCGCGACAAATACGTCGTCACGATCCACGACCCGCGGATCGACCGCCGGCTCGTCATGGCGATGGCGGTGGGCCTCGACGCCCTGCAGGGCCGGTAGCCGGAGCCCACGCCGGAACTCCCGCGGCCCGGGGTGCGCTAGTCCGAGCGCGCCCGGCCGCGGCCGCTGAACAGCTGGGGGAAGCGCAGGAACAGCTCGGTGTCGCCGGTGGTGACCAGTTCGCCGCTGAGCCAGAGGATGTGGACCTTGGCGTCACCGGTGGCGAGCCGAAGCAGGTCTTTGAGGCTGGCGGCGCAGGTGGCGTCGGGAGCCGTGGCGGGACGGCGCCCGGTCCGGCAACGGCCGTCGGCGATCGTGATCGCGATCGGGTCGGGCTCGCCGCCGTCGGGGCGCAGGAACCGCAGCTCCACGGTCGCGGCGAGGTCGCCGGCGTGCTGGGTGTTGAACCGCAGTGGGAGCGCCACGGCGATCAGCCACAGGATCGCCTGGCGCGGAATTCCCCGTTCGAGGCGGTCGAGCTGGTCGTCGCTGAGGCGGGCGAGGGCTCGGACGAGTCGGCCCGGAGCGGGCGCCGGGGTCTCCTCGGCGCTAGTCCACAGGCGTCCGAGGATCCAGTTCCACACGCTCACAGGTTAGCGGCCGCTCATTGACACTGTTATATGACAGTGTCATATTAGAGGCGTGAAGGACTCTGGTTGGACGCTGGACGAGCTGGTCGCGCGGGTAGCGGCCACGCTCGACGAGACGCGCCCCGGCCAGCCCAGCCGCCGGGTCCGCGAGGTGCCCGACCGGCGCGCGGTCCGGTGGTACACCACAATCGGCCTGCTCGACCGCCCGCTGCTGCGCGGCCGCACCGGTTGGTACGGTCCGCGCCATCTGCTCCAAGTCGTCGCGATCAAGCGACTGCAGGCGACCGGCAAGCCGTTGGCGGAGATCCAGGCAGAGCTGGCCGGCGCCAGCGACGCGACGCTGCGCGAGATCGCTCGGCTCCCCGACGAGCCGGTGGCGCCCCGGCAGACCAGCAGCCGGGCCGCGAGGTTCTGGACCGCTCCGCCGGCGGCCCAGCCTGACACCGGGATCCGATACGCCGTCGAGCTCGCCGAAGGCGTCACGCTGCTGGTTCGCGACGTGCCCGAAGACCTTTCAGCGGTACGCGAGGCGGCGCGACCGCTGCTCGACCTGCTCGCCCGAAGCGGCGCCGTCGTGGCGGCGCCCGATCACCAGGGGGACTCATGACGACTCAGATACGGCCGATGAGCGCCGAGGAGCTCGGCGGGCTCGCCCCGGACGAGCGGGCCGGCGTCGGCGCGCTGGTCACCGAGCGCGGCAACCTGCCGCTCGACGAGATCGACGTGCGCGCCGCGATCACCGGGCTGACGGCGCACACCCGACTCTCCCAGACCTTCGTGAACCCGCACGACGAGCCGCTCGAGGCGACGTACATCTTCCCGTTGCCGGACCGCGCGGCCGTCACCGGGATGCGGATGGAGGCCGCCGGACGGGTGATCGAAGGCGTGCTCAAGGAGCGGCAGGAGGCGCGCGAGGAGTACGACGCGGCGATCGCGGCGGGGCAACGCGCGTCGATCGCCGAGGAGGAGCGGCCCGACGTGTTCACGATGCGGGTCGGCAACATCATGCCCGGCGAGCGGGTGGTGGTCCGGCTGACCCTCGCCGGGGCGCTGCCGTACGAGGACGGCGCCGCGACGTACCGCTTCCCGCTCGTGGTGGCGCCCCGGTACATCCCGGGCGCGGCGATCGACGACGCGGTGGGCGACGGCGTGGCGCCGGACACCGACGCGGTCCCGGACGCGTCCCGGATCACCCCGCCGGTGCTCCTGCCCGGCTTCCCGCATCCGGTGCGGCTCGGCATCGAGGTGCGGATCGACCCGGCCGGGCTGCCGCTGCGCGACGTGGGCTGCAGCCTGCACGAGGTCGACGCTGACGCCGAGGACGGGATCACGGTCGTGCGGGTCAGGCCCGGCGAGCGCGCGAACCGCGACTTCGTGCTGCGGCTGCACCTGGCGGCCGAGGAGGGCGACGACGCCGACGAGGCGGTCGGGCAGTCGCTGGCGCTGCTTCCGGACGGAGACCGGGAGCCGGGCGGCACGTTCCAGTTGACCCTGGCGCCGCCGCGGCTCCCGGAGAGCGCGCGTCCCCGCGACGTGGTGTTGGTGCTGGACCGCTCCGGCAGCATGGCCGGCTGGAAGATGACAGCCGCGCGGCGCGCCGCCGCGCGGATTGTGGACACGCTCACCAGCGCGGACCGGTTCGCGGTGCTCGGGTTCGACAACGTCGTCGAGCGGCCGCCGCAGGCGGGGGAGGGGCTGGTCGAGGCTAGCGACCGGCGGCGGTTCGCGGCGGTGGAGTTCCTGATCGGGCTGCACGCCCGGGGCGGCACCGAGATGCTGGCCCCGCTGCGTGCGGCGCTCGACCTGTTGCGGGGGGACGAGAGCCGGGACCGGGTGCTGGTTCTGGTCACTGACGGGCAGGTGGGCAACGAGGACCAGATCCTGCGGGAGCTGGCGGAGCCGCTCGGCCAGGTCCGGGCGCACGCCGTCGGCATCGACCAGGCCGTCAATGCCGGGTTCCTGGGGCGGCTCGCCGCGGCCGGCGGCGGGCGGTGCGAGCTGGTGGAGAGCGAGGACCGGCTCGACGAGGCGATGGACCGGATCCACCGCCGGATCGGCTCCCCACTGGTCACCGGCCTCACGCTCGCGCCTGAAGGACTGGACATCGACGCCGACTCGGTGTCGCCGGCCCGGCTCCCCGACCTGCATGAAGGCGTCCCGGTGCGGATCATGGGCCGGTATCGCGCCGCCGCGGCCGGCGGCGTCAGCAGCTACGTCACGGTGACCGGCGTGCGGGCCGACGGCGAGCCGTGGCAGACGCGGGTCGCGGCGGACGTGAGCGACAACCCGGCCCTGGCGGCCGTGTGGGCGCGGGGTCGGCTGCGCGACCTGGAGGACCGCTACACGGCCAGCGGAGCCGGCGGTCTCGGCGCCGACCAGGACGAACGGCAGGCGCTGGAGCGGCGGATCGTCGCGACGTCGCTGCGTTTCGGGGTCCTGTGCCGCTTCACGGCGTACGTGGCGGTGGACAGCCGGACGGTGAACGAGGGCGGCCAGCCACGCCGGATCACCCAGCCGGTCGAGGCTCCCGCCGGATGGCAGATGCTCGCCGCCGCGGCGCCGCAGCAGGCCGGAGGGTTCGGCGTGATGGCCGCCGCCCGGAGCGCCGGCCCGGCGATGATCGGATTCGCGCGCCCCGCAGCTCCCGGCCGGGGCGGCAGCGGGGCTGGACGTCCCGCGACGGACCCGGTGAGCGCTGTGCGGGAGCAGCTCAGGATCGAGGCGCGCCGGCTGACCGAGGCCGAGGACGCCGTGGACGACGCCCAGCGGCGCGCGCTTCTCGGCGACCTCGGCAGCCGCTTGCGGGCGCTGCTGCGGGACCTCGCGGAGCGGGGCGCCGCCGACGCGGTGCGCTCGCCGCTGGTCGACCTGGCGCGCCGGCTCGCCGAGTGCGAC
>WHSM01000303.1 GCA_009380105.1 Micromonosporaceae bacterium | reverse complement strand
GACCTGTCGATCGGCACCCCGGTGGATCCGACGCCGCGGGTGATCTCCGATGCGCTGGCCGCGGCGGGAAACGCTCCCGGCTACCCGCTGACCGCGGGCTCCGTGGCGCTGCGACAGGCGCTGGTCGACTGGACGCGTGACCGGTGCGGCGCCGCCGGACTCGGTCCCGACGGTGTGCTGCCGACGATCGGCACCAAGGAGTTGGTCGCGTGGTTGCCGACCCTGCTCGGCCTGGGTCCGGGCGACGTGGTGGTGTATCCGCGGCTGGCGTACCCGACGTACGAGGTCGGCGCCCGGCTGGCCGGAGCCCGTTCGGTCGCCGCCGACTCGCTGACGTCGCTCGGCCCGGAGCGGGTGGGCCTGGTCTGGATCAACTCGCCCTCCAACCCGACCGGCCAGGTGCTGCCGGCGCCGCATCTGCGGAAGCTGGTCGACTGGGCTCGCGAGCGCGGCGCCGTCGTGGCCAGTGACGAGTGCTACCTGGAGCTGGGTTACGACGCTCCGCCGGTCTCGGCGCTCTCGATCTGCGACGGGGACTACACCGGTGTGCTGTCGGTCCACTCGTTGTCGAAGCGCTCGAACCTGGCCGGCTATCGCGCGGGATTCGTGGCCGGGGACCCGGTGTTGGTGTCGAATCTGTTGGCGGTGCGCAGGCACGCCGGGATGATCATGCCGGCGCCGGTGCAGGCGGCCATGGTCGCGGCGCTGCGGGACTCCGCGCACGTGTCCGAACAGCGGGAGCGTTACGTGGCCCGGCGCGCCGCCCTCCGGCCGGCTGTCGTCGCAGCTGGCATGCGGATCGAGCACTCGGAGGCGGGGCTCTACCTGTGGGGCACCCGTGGTGAGGGCTGCTGGCAGACCATGGAGTGGTTCGCGGATCGGGGGATCCTGGTGGCCCCGGGCGAGTTCTACGGCGCGGCCGGCGCGGAGCACGTGCGGATAGCCCTGACGGCCACAGACGAGCGGATCGAGGCAGCGGTGTCCCGCCTCACCTGACCATCTCCAGCTGTGCATTCGCGTTCTGCGGCCCCAACTTCTTGTTGATCACTCAATGGGCGCTCGGCTGCGCCGCACCCGGGTCGCGGCAGAGCGCCCTCAGCATGATCAACTCGCCGTCGCCGTCGCCGTCGCCGTCCGGGGTCGGGGGGGTTAGTTGTGGGTGTGGAGGTCTTTGTTTAGTGCGATGCCGGTGCCCTTGCGGGGTCTGGTTTCGATCGCGCCGGTGACCGAGTTGCGGATGAACAGCAGTCCTGACTGTCCCGACAGCTCCCGAGCCTTCACGATCCGCCCGTCCGGCAGGGTCACCTTCGTGCCGGCGGTGACATAGCAGCCGGCCTCCACGACGCAGTCGTCGCCGAGCGAGATCCCGATCCCGGCGTTGGCTCCGAGCAGGCACCGCTCGCCGATGGAGAGGACCTCTTTGCCGCCGCCGGAGAGCGTGCCCATGATCGACGATCCGCCGCCGATGTCCGAGCCGTCGCCCACGACCACTCCGGCGCTGATCCGGCCCTCGACCATCGAGGCGCCCAGCGTGCCGGCGTTGAAGTTGACGAAGCCCTCGTGCATCACCGTGGTGCCGGCCGCCAGGTGCGCGCCGAGGCGCACCCGGTCCGCGTCGGCGATGCGCACTCCGGCCGGCGCCACGTAGTCGGTCATCCGGGGGAACTTGTCGACCCCGAATACCTGCAGCCGTCGCCCGGCGACCCGGGCGCGCATCCGCGCCTCCTCGATCTGGTCGGCGGGCACCGGGCCCAGCTCGGTCCAGGCGTTGTTGGAGAGCACCCCGAAGACGCCGTCGAGGTTGGCGGCGTGCGGGGGCGCCAGGCGGTGCGAGAGCAGGTGCAGCCGGAGGTACGCGTCCGCCGCGTCCTTCGGCGGGTCGGTGAGCGAGCCGATCACCACGCGCATCGCGACCGTGGTGACACCGCGGATCTCGTCAGCGCCGGCGGCGCCCGCCAGTTCGCCGAGTGCGGTTTCAGCGGCCTCTCCGTCGAGCTGCTCTGAGCCGGGCGTGGCCGAGCCGGGAGTGGTCGATCCGGGGGCCGCCGATGAAGGGGGCGCTCCGAGACCGAGCTTGCCGACCGGGAACCACGTGTCGAGGATCTGCTGGTCGCGGCCGATGGTCGCCAGGCCGTAGCCCCAGGCGGCGTCAGTGGAGAAGGTGCTCACGGCGTACCACCGTACTGGAGTGGCGGGGGAGACGACCGTGAGGGACGACACGGCGGCAACGGTGAAATTCGGTGGCGAAACCGTCCCACCCGCGCGGGAGTATGGACCGGTCTCGCGCGAAAGGACCCGCCATGCATTTCGCCCCGTACCGTCGTGTGCTCGCGCTGCCGGGCGTGAAGTCCGTGCTGGCGTTGTCGACGTACGGCCGGATCCCACCGTTGGCGGGCAGCATGGTGCTCACGCTGTACGTGGTGCTGGAGCTGAAACTCGGCTTCGGCGCCGCGGGGGCGGTCTTCTCGGCGTCGATCTTCGGCGGCGCGCTCGGCGCTCCGCTGCTCGGCCGCCTCACGGACCGGTACGGCCTGCGGCCGGTGGTGGTGCTCGGCACCGTCACGTCCGCGGTGTTCTGGGCGACAGCGGGCTGGATGAGCTATCCGGTGTTGCTGATCGCCGGGTTCGCCTCCCGGGTGATCCAGGCGCCCGTGTTCACGATCTCCCGTCAGGCGCTCGCCGCGATGGTGCCGGAGGAGCAGCGGCGCCCGGCCTACTCGCTGGACTCGGTGGCGGTGGAGCTGTCGTACATGACGGGGCCGTCGCTGGGCGTGGTGATCGCGACTCAGATGTCGCCCCAGGCGGCGATCTGGGCGGTCGGCGTCGGTGTGGTCGCCAGCGGGGTCGGGCTCTATCTGCTCAACCCGCCGCTGCGCAGCGAGGCCGAGGAGGCCGGGGTCGGGACGGCACGGATACCCGTGCGGCGCTGGCTGCGGCCCGGCATCGTGGCGGTGCTGTTGACCGTGGCAGGCGCCACGTTCATCCTCGGGGCCACCGAGGTGGTGGTCGTGGCGGTGCTCGAGCACGCCAGCGAGCTGGCGTGGGCCAGCGTGGTGTTGATCGCCTGGGGCGTGTGCTCGATGACGGGCGGGCTGGTGTACGGCGGACTGCGCCGGGCCCCGGGGCCGGCCGTGCTGATGCTGCTGCTCGGCGTGACGACCGTGCTGTTGGCGTTCGCGGACGACTGGATCTGGCTCTGCCTGGCGTTGATCCCCGCGGGTCTCCTGTGCGCGCCCACCCTCGCGGGCGCCGCGGACGCGATGAGCCGGCTGGCGCCAGCGGCGGTCCGGGGCGAGGCGATGGGGTACTACGGCTCGGCCCTGAGCATCGGCATGGCGGTCGGCACGCCGCTGGCCGGCGCGGTGGTCGACCTGGCCGGGCCTTCCTGGGGCTTCGCGGCGGCCGGTGGCAGCGGTGTGGTCGTGGCCGTGGCGGCGATGCTGGTGAGCCGCCACGACCGGAGCGCCGCCGCGGCCTCCCCGGCGACACCCGGAGCCGAGCAAGCCCGAGCTGTGCTGGCCGGAGCCGAGCCGGCCGGAACCCAACCGGCTGGTCAGCTCGCGAGCGCCAGCCAGTAGGGTCACCGAGGTGACATTCAGCTCTGAGGTGCTCGCCGACCCGGTCGCCCTGACCCGCGCGCTGGTCGACATCGAGTCGGTCTCCGGCGACGAGAAAGAGATCACCGACGCGGTGGAGGTGGCGCTCCGCTCCAATCCCGACCTGCTGGTGGAGCGGGACGGCAACGTGGTCCTGGCCCGCAGCGGGTCGCCGCGCCCCGATTCCCAACGCGTCATCCTCGCCGGCCACCTGGACACGGTGCCGATCGCGGACAATCTGCCGGCCCGCGTCGACGGTGACCTGATGTACGGGTGCGGCACGGGCGACATGAAGTCCGGGGCCGCGTTGGCGCTGCACCTCGCGGTGACGCTGAGCAGTCCGGCGTACGACATCAGTTATGTCTTTTACGACTGCGAAGAGGTGGAGTCGGACCGCAACGGGCTGAACCGCATCGCCGCCGCCCGCCCCGAGTGGCTGCTCGCCGACCTGGCGATCCTGCTGGAGCCGACCCACGGCCTGGTCGAGGCCGGCTGCCAGGGCTCGATGCGGGTCGACGTGCGCGCCGAAGGCAAGCGCGCCCACTCGGCGCGGAGCTGGTTCGGCGTGAACGCGATCCACGGCGCCGGCGAGATCCTGGACCGGCTCAAGGCGTACCAGCCTCGGACTGTGGAGATCGACAGGTGCACGTACCGGGAAGGGCTCAACGCGGTCGGCATCTCCGGCGGCGTGGCCGGCAACGTGATCCCGGACATGTGCGACGTGATGGTGAATTACCGGTTCGCGCCCGACCGGGACGAGGCGGCCGCCGAGCAGCATATGCGAGAGGTGTTCGACGGGTACGCGGTCAAGATGACCGACTCGGCGCCGGGCGCGCTTCCAGGGCTGTCGGCGGACGTGTCGCAGAAGTTCCTGGCGGCCGTGGGTCAGCCGCCCCGGGCGAAGTTGGGCTGGACCGACGCGGCGCGGTTCTCCGCGCTGGGCGTCCCGGCGCTCAACTACGGACCCGGCGATCCGAACCTGTCCCACACTCGCGACGAGCACGTCGAGATCCCACTCATCCGGCAGGGCGCGGAGACGCTACGCCGCTGGCTGTCGCGGTGAGCCGCGCTGTCGCGGTGAGCCGCGCGCCCGTCAGGCGGGAGCCAGCCGCCGCGGATACGGTGAGGGCATGAAGGACTCGGGGGACCAGGACGCTCCGATCCGGCCTGGAGGCCAGGCACGGCGCCGGCCGGACAGGCGCTCCCGCCACAGCCGCACCACCGACCAGCAGTTGCTGGACTCGCGGGCGCCGGAGGACTGGCTGCACACGGATCCGTGGCGGGTGCTGCGGATCGTCTCGGAGTTCGTGGAGGGCTTCGAGTCGTTGGCGGAGCTGGGCCCGGCGGTGAGCGTGTTCGGCTCGGCGCGCAGCAAGCCGGGGAGCGAGGAGTACCTACTCGCCGAAAAGGTCGGAGCGGCGCTGGCCGAGGCCGGGTACGCCGTGATCACAGGCGGCGGCCCGGGCGCGATGGAGGCGGCGAACAAGGGCGCGGCCGAGGCGGGCGGCATCTCGGTCGGGCTCGGCATCGAGCTGCCGTTCGAGCAGGGCATCAACGAATGGGTCGGCCAGAGCATCAACTTCAGGTACTTCTTCGTGCGGAAGACGATGTTCGTCAAGTACGCCCACGCGTTCTGCGTGCTCCCGGGCGGATTCGGCACGATGGACGAGCTGTTCGAGGCGATGACCCTGGTGCAGACCGGCAAGGTGGTGCGCTTTCCGGTGGTGCTGCTCGGCTCGTCGTACTGGCAGGGCCTGCTGGACTGGCTGCGCGGCTCGATGCTCGACGGTGGCAAGATCAACCCGGCTGACCTGGAGCTGCTCTGTGTGACCGACGACGTTGATGTCGCCGTGCGCCACATCCTGGACGCTGACGCCGTGCTGCAGTCCCCGCGCGAGCCCGAGCCGGCGTCACCGGCTCGGGAAGAGGTCGAGGCCGCCGCCGCGGAACGGGACGAGGTGGAGCGCGCGGCCGGCCGCCCGCCGGTGGAGAGCTGACGTGGTCGCAGGCGTCCGGGCCGGCGTCGTGGCCGCTGT
>WHSM01000611.1 GCA_009380105.1 Micromonosporaceae bacterium | reverse complement strand
CGTCAGCCCGGTGCGACTCGCCCACGGCCGGTACCTCGCCCCCACCGACCCCGGCTTCTCCGCGACCATGCATCCGCGATCGGTGGCGGACCACTCGTACCCGGACGGCCCAGTGTGGCGGGAGGCGAGCTGATGGAGTACGAGGGGTTGCGCGCGCTGGTCACCGGAGGTGCGTCCGGGATCGGGCTGGCCACGGCACGGCTGCTCGCTGAGCGGGGCGCCGCCGTCGCCTGCCTGGACCTGGATCCGTCCACGATCTCGGAGCCGTTGCTCGGGCTGCGGGCCGATGTCGCCGACGACGCGTCTGCCAGCGCGGCCGTCGCAGACGCCGGACAGCAGCTCGGCGGACTCGACATCGTGGTGAACAACGCCGGGATCGGCGCCGCCGGCCCCGTCGAGGCGAACCCGGACGACGAATGGCGGCGGGTGTTCGAGGTGAACGTGCTCGGCATCGTGCGGGTCACCCGGGCCGCCATGCCATGGCTGCGTCGCTCGCCGCACGCCGCGATCGTCAACCTCTGCTCCATCGCCGCCACTGCCGGCCTGCCTGACCGCGCGCTCTACAGCGCCTCCAAAGGCGCAGTGCAGTCGCTCACCCTCGCCATGGCCACCGACCATCTCGCGGACCGGATCCGGGTCAACTGCGTCAACCCCGGCACCGTCGACACGCCGTGGGTGCGCCGCCTGCTCGACGCGGCGCCCGACCCGGACGCGGAGCTGGCCGCGCTGCGGTCCCGGCAGCCGATCGGGCGGCTGGTCACCGCCGAGGAGGTGGCCGCGGCGATCTGCTACCTGGCGAGCCCGCTCGCCGCGTCGACCACCGGCACGGTCCTCGCCGTGGACGGCGGCATGTCGGGACTCCGCCCCCGCAAGGGGGGTTCTGACGGCCCATGACCGCGGAAGGAGGTGAAGGCGACACCTATCCTGACGGCGCGGTCGCCGCTCCTGGCGACAAGGCGCCCGCTAGGGTGTGGACCGTGGCAGGCCGTCCGCTCAGCGAAGTCGTCGAGGCGGGGTGGGCGCAGGCCCTCGCGCCGGTGGCGGAGGAGATCACGGCGATGGGCCGGTTCCTCCGTGAGGAGTTGGCGGCCGGACGCCGTTACCTGCCCGCCGGCGAGAACGTGCTCCGGGCTTTCACCCAGCCGTTCGACGATGTGCGGGTGCTCATCGTGGGCCAGGATCCGTACCCGACCCCGGGCCATCCGATCGGGATGTGCTTCGCGGTGGCGTCCGACGTGCGGCCGCTGCCGGGCTCGTTGCGCAACATCTTCCAGGAGCTGCAGTCCGACCTCGGCGTGCCGGCCCCCTCCAACGGCGACCTGACGCCCTGGACGAAGCAGGGCGTGCTGCTGCTCAACCGGGTGCTGACGGTGCGGCCGCAGAAGCCCGGCTCGCACCAGGGCAAGGGCTGGGAGCAGATCACCGAGCAGGCGGTGCGGGCCCTGGCGGCGCGCCGCCGCCCACTGGTGGCGATCCTGTGGGGCAGGCAGGCGCAGTCGCTACGGCCGCTGCTGGACGGCGTGCCGTGCGTGCGGTCGGTGCATCCGAGCCCGATGTCGGCCAGCGGCGGGTTCTTCGGCTCCCGGCCGTTCAGCCGCGCCAACCAGTGCCTGGTCGACGCGGGCGCGGAGCCGGTGGACTGGCAGCTCCCGT
>WHSM01000239.1 GCA_009380105.1 Micromonosporaceae bacterium | reverse complement strand
GGAACGCGCGGCGGGCCCGCTGCGGGCGGTGGCCGCGCTGGTGTTCCTCGGCGGCCTCGCCAGGCTGCTCTCCATAGCGATGGCAGGCGTGCCGTCGCCGATGTTCCTCGGGTTGCTCGCCTTGGAGTTGGCGGCGCCGCCAATGCTGGTCCTCTGGCAGCATCTCGTCGCGCGCCTCTTCCCGAGTTGATCTCGTCTGGCGCGCGCGCTTTCCGGCGCCGCGCGGCGTCAGGTCAGGCGGGTGAGCAGGGCGTCCACCGCTGGGCGTTCGCTCGTTAGTTCTGTTTGGTACGCCAGCTCTACCGCGCGCTGCGCGGCGGCGCGCGCCTCCTCGCGCTCCCCCGACGCCGCGAGCGCCTCGGCGAGCGCCCGCTGCGACAACACGCCGCTGCGCACGTCCTCGGCCGGCGTCTCCACACTGCGCCGGGCCACGTCGAGCGCCTCCGGAACCCGGTCAGCGGCCAGCAGCGCCCCCGCGTACGCCGCGGCGGCCTGTCGCCGTGGGAAGATCAATGACTCGCAGACCGCGCAACCGGCGACCTCGGCGAGCGTCGCCAGCGCGTCGTCGAGGTGACCCTGCATCTGCCGCGCCTCGGCGAGCAGCACCCGGGGGCCGACCCGCACCGCGTCCCGCAGCTCGTTCCCGTCTACCAGCTCCAGGGTGCGTCGGGCGTCGCGCTCGGCCGCCTCGCCATCACCCAGATCGAGGTGGCAGTAGCCGCGCACCGTGCTCACCAGGCCCGCCATGAACGCGTGCCCGGCCGCGTCGGCGTGCCGGTCGGCGCGGCGCAGCAACTCCACCGCGCGGCGCGGCTCACCCCGGCCCCGCGCCGTGACCGCACGCACCACCAGCGCGATGGCCCGTCCCCAGTCGTCGGAGGTGGCGTCGAACCCCCGGTACGCCAGCCCAGCCTCCCGATCGGCCTCGTCCAGGCCGCCAAGCTCCGCGGCGGCGAACCCAGCCACCGCGCGCAGTGTGTTCACCGCCCAGGTCTCGCCCACCCGCTCCCCGAACGGCAGGAACGCGTGCGCCAGGCGCTTGGCCTCGCCGAACCGCCCCGAGAACAGCCGCGTGAACGCGGTGGCCCCACGGATCCACGCCCTGCCGAGCGGGTCGTCCAGCTCCGAGAACAGCCGGGCGGCCTGGGCGAGGGCGGAGTCCGCGGCGCCGAAGTCGCCTCGGGTGGCAGTCACCCACGCCAGGTGCTGCAGCGCCCACGCCTGACCGCGCTGGTCCGCCGCCTCCGCCGCGATCTCGTACGCCACCTCGAACTGGCTCTGCGCCTCGTGCAGCCGGCCCGCCAGATAGTCGGCCATCCCCAGCCGGTACGTCGCCTCGGCCTTCGCCACCGGCAGCTCGGCCGCGCTGGCGCCGGCGAGCGCCTCCCGCCACGCGTCGGCGGCCTGCCGGGTCTCACCCAGCGCCCGGTGCGCCTCGCCGAGCAGCAGCAGCGCCCCGACCCGGTCGGATCCGGGCGGGGTGTTTGCGACCACCTTCTCGGCGGTGGCGCGCGCCTCGGCCGCGCGCCCGAGCTGCAGCAGCGCTCTGGCGTGGACCAGGCGGTCGGCGGTCGGGAGCGAACCCCCGGCGAGCGCCATGCCGCGCTCCTCCCACTGAGCGGCGTCGGCAGGGTCTCCGGTGGCGAGCGCCCGCTGCGCCAGCCGGGTCAGGGCCGCGACTCCGAGCGAGGCGACGGAACGCGGATCGGCGTCGCTGCGCAGTCCCACCGAGTCCGCAACGGCGATCGCGCGCTCGGCGTGCATCGCGGTGAACGCGTCGGCGGACTCCGCCGTGAACCTGCCGGCCGGGTCCCCCGACCGGGCCCGCTGGAGCCGGTTCCGCTGCTCCGCGCCCCACCGGGCCAGCCGCGCGTGCTGCTCGGCGAGCACCGCGCGGCCCACGCCGCCGTACGCCGCCTGTCGCATCAACGGGGTGACGAAGGCGTACCCGCCGTGACTGCGGCGGCGCAGCATGCGACGCGCCAGCAGCTCTTCGACGGCGCGTTCCCGCTGCACCGCGGCGACGCCGGTGTGGGCGCCGGCCTGCAGCGCGTCCAGGGCTCCTTCCGGCACCGTGTCGCCGACCACGGCCGCGGCGCGCAGCAACGCCCTGGCGGCCGGCGGCAGCGCGTCGATGCGGGCCGCGAGCACGGCGGCGAGATCCCGGGAGAGCAGCCGTCCGGACAGCGAGCCGGGCGCCAGTCGCCAGCCGTCGCGGTCCCGGGTGAGCGCGCCGCGCTCCACCAGCAGGGTGACCAGCTCGGCGAGGTAGAACGGGTTGCCCTGCGCGGTCGCGAGCAGGTGGTTCTCGTCTGCCGGGTTCAGCCTTCCGCCATTGAGGAACGCCGTGAGCAGCCGGGCCGCGTCGGCGCCGCGCAGCGGCGAGAGCGCGTGCACCTCCGCGTCCGACAGCCGGGACATGGCGCCGCTGCGCACCAGCTCCGGCCGGCCGAGCAGCAGCACGAGCACCTGACCGGACACTCGCTCCAAGGTGGCGCCGATGCCGTGGAGCGCCTCGCTGGTGGCGTCGTGCAGATCGTCGATGATCACAACCAGCGGGGACTCCAGCGCGAGGCCGGTGAGCAGCTGCGCCACGGCGTTCGGCACGGCGTCGCCGTCGTCCCTGCCGGGCGAGCTGCCGGGCGGGGTCTCGGCGGGGTGCTCGACGCGTTCCGCCATGCCGGAGTGACGCTCGCTGTAGCCGAGCAGGCCCAGCAGCAGCCCGACCTGCAGCGCCGGCACGGGCGGCTCGTCCTCGACCAGCGCCGGACCTTCTGCGAGCCGGTCGGCCTCGCTGACGCGGCGGGCCCGGTCGATCCTGGTCGCGAGCCGGATGAGCCGGGCCGCCACGGTGGTCGCGTCCACGTCGTAGTCGTCCACGGACAGGCCGGCGGCGACCCGCACCAGGTCGGCGAGCGGCGCCAGGCGGCGGTGCTCGCCGTACGCGGCGCAGCGCACCGAGAGCACGCGAGCGCCGTTGACTCCTGCGTGCCGGCCGGCCTCGGCCGCGAACCGGGTCTTGCCGATGCCGGCCTCCGCGGTCAGCATCAGCACCCGCGGCTCGTCCCGGTCGACGACCTCGGCGAGCCGGCTCGCGAAGCGCCCCAGCTCGGTCTCCCGGCCCACGAACGGCGCCTCGTCGCCGACCCCGGACCGGGTGCCGGGGGCGTCGTGCAGCCGCAGCAGCTCGTACGCGGGAACCGGCGCCCGCTTGCCCTTGAGCCGCAACGGGCGCAGCTGCCGCCAGGCGGCCAGGTGCCGGGTGGCGGCGGCGGTGCGGCCGCCGGCGTACACGGCGCCGATGTCGGCCGCGTCGGCGAGCCGGGCGGCCGTGTTGACCGTGTCGCCGATGACCGTGTATTCCAGGGCCGCCTGGACCCCGGCCACGACCACGCCGGTGTTGAGGCCGACGCGCAGCCCGAGCGGCACGCCCCCGCCCTGTTCCACGTCGAGCACCTTGCGCACCGCCCGCTGCATCGCCAGGGCGGCGCGGACGGCGCGCTCGGCGTCGTCCTCGTGGGCCACGGGCGCCCCGAAGACCGCCATGATGCCGTCGCCGGTGAGCTTGTCGACGTGCCCGCCGAACATGGTGACCGCCCGGGCCAGCGCCGCGAGCACCCGGTCGGTGACAGCCCCCACACGTTCCGGGTCGAGGTCCTCGGCCCAGGCGGTGAAGTCGGAGAGGTCGCCGAAGAGCACCGTGACGACCCGGCGTTCGGTGGTGGGCTCGGCCGCGGCGGCGGGCAGCGCGGCGCCGCAGTGATGGCAGAACCGGGCGCCCGGGACGGGCACGGTCCCGCAGACAGCGCAGATCATGGCGAGTCGCCGTCCCGGTCCGGCTCCCGCCACTCCCCCAGCTCTTTCAGGTGAGCCAGTTGCGCCCGCACCGACATCTCGGCGGCCGGCCACAGGGTCCGGGCCACGTCGGCGTACACGATCTCGACCACGTCCCGGGCGGTGGCGGCGCCGGCGGCCAGGGCGCGGCGCACCTGGTCCAGGCGCTCGGCCCGGTGCGTCAGGTAGTGGTCGCACGCGGCGGCGCAGTCCGCGAGCATCGGCCCGTGCCCGGGCAGGACCGGCACGGCGCCGCACTCGCCGAGCCGAGCCAGACTGACCAGGTAGGCGCCGAGGTCGCCGTCCGGCCAGGTCACGACAGTGGTGCCGCGGCCGAGCACGGTGTCGCCGGTGAGGATCGCGGGCTCGCCCCCCGCGACCGCGAAGGCCACCGAGTCGGCGGTGTGCCCCGGCGCGGGGATCACCGTGAGGCGCAGGCCCGCCGCTTCGATCGCCTCGCCCGCCGTCAGCGGCTCGCCGCCCCGGCACCACCGCGGGTCTTTGGCGCGTACGGGCGCGCCGGTCAACCCCGCGAACCGGCCGACCGACTCGGTGTGGTCGACGTGACCGTGTGTGATCAGCACCAGCTCGACCGGGCCGGCGCTCGCGAGCCGCTCCAGGTGCGGCTCGTCCAGCGGCCCGGGGTCGACGACGACGCATCCGCTCTGCCCAGCGGCACGCAGCACCCAGCTGTTGGTGCCGTCCAATGTCATCGGCCCCGGGTTGGGGGCGAGCACCAGCCTCGCCCACGAAGGAGGGCCTTCGGCGAGCCGGGTAGCCGGCGCCGTCATGTGGCCCCCGCCTGGTGCGCTCATGCAGCGATCGTACGGCGCGAGGCGGCGAGCACCGAGTCTGAGTCGTAGCCGCCGAGAACCCGGAAACCCTGTGGGCGATCCGCCGCGGCGCTTCTACGGTGGGCGGGTGGAGACACGCGATCTCGATCCGGCCGATCTCGATGTGGCGTTCGACATCCGCACCCGCTCCTTCGGGGTGATCGGCGAGTCGAGCCGGCAGAACTGGCGCGCGATGATGCTGCGCTCCATCGACGACCAGCGGGTGCTCGGCTGCTATCACGGCGCGGCGCTGGCGGCGGTGGCCCGCATCAACCGATTCGACCAGTGGTGGCGCGGCCGCAGCCTTCCGATGGCGGGGATCGGCGGGGTGGTGGTGGCGCCTGAGCACCGCGGCCGGGGCGTCGGCCGGCTCCTGATGCGGGGCGTCCTGGAGCGCGCGGCGGCCCAGGGTTACGCGCTGTCGGCGCTCTATCCCGCGACGGCGCCGCTGTACCGGAGCTGCGGCTGGGAGTTCGCGGGTTCGCAGCATCTGGTCACGGCGCCGGCCGAGGCGCTACGCGGGTTGCGTGCCGGATCGGTCCCGGTGCGCCGGGTCGGCCCCGACGACGCGGCGGAAATTCTTTCGGTGGTACGGGGGATCCACGCCGCCGCGCGAACCAGCGGCCCGATCAACTGGGAAGCGACCGAGGTGGCCACGTGGCTCGCCCAGGACGAGCCGTTCGCGTACCTGGCCGAGGACGGCTTCCTCGCGTACCACTGGGATGACCGCGACCTGGAGGTGGACGAGCTGGTCGCCGGCTCCGGCGCGACGGCGCGGGCGCTGTGGTCCCTGGTCGGCAGCGGCTCGTCGGTCGCGAAGACCGTGACGGCGTGCGTCGGCCCGGACGACCCGCTGCGCTGGATCATCCAGGAGCCCGTGGTGAGTCCACACCGCGAGGAGCGTTGGATGCTGCGGCTGGTCGACGTGGCCGCCGCGCTCGCCGGACGCGGCTACCCCGCTGGCGTGGACGTCGAGGCGACGCTGGAGGTCGAGGACCCGGAGTTGCCCGGCAACAGCGGGATCTGGCGGCTCACGGTGGCGAAGGGCGCGGGCCGGGTCGAGCGCGTCGCGGCGCATCCCGGCGCGACGCGGGTCGGTCCCCGCGGCCTGGCCGCCCTGTACGCGGGCGTCCCGTCGGCGACCCTGCGGGCGGCGAGCCTGGCCGGCGGCGGCGACCCCGACACCGACGCGCTGCTCGACACGGTCTTCGCGGGCCGGCCCTACCTGCTCGACTACTTCTGATCCGGTCCGCACCGTCGTCGCCCCCCGCCGTCAAGATCAGGCGACCTCGACGATGACCTCGACCTCGACGGGCGCGCCGAGCGGCAGCTCCGCCACCCCGATCGCGCTGCGGGCGTGCCGCCCGGCCTCGCCGAACACCGCGGCGAACAGCTCGCTGGCGCCGTTGACAACGGCGGGCTGACCGGTGAAGCCCGGCGCCGAGGCGACGAACCCGACCAGCTTCACCACCTGCACCACCCGATCCAGGCCCACGAGTCCGTCGATCGCGGCGAGTGCGTTCAGCGCGCACCGCTGCGCCAGGTCCTTGGCATGCTCCGGCGAGACCCCGTCGCCGACCTTGCCTGTGGCGGCGAGCTGACCGTCCACCATCGGCACCTGGCCGGACACGTACACCTGGTTGCCGGTCTGCACCGCCGGCACGTACGCCGCCACCGGCGCCGTCACCGGCGGCAACGAAAGCCCCAGCTCTCCCAGCCTGGCGCGCGGGTTGCTCATGAAGCCTCCCCTTTGGGGCGCTTGAGGTAGGCGACGAGCTGCTCGGAGTTGGGTCCCGGAATCACCGCGACCAGCTCCCAGCCGTCCTCGCCCCAGGTGTCCAGGATCTGCTTGGTCGCGTGCACCAGCAGCGGCACGGTGGCGTACTCCCATTTCTGCATGTCGGCACCTTAACGCCATGACGGCGGCGGGGTGGCGACGCGCCCGTCGAGGCTGGCGCACCGCCGTTAGTGTGTGGGACATGACGCCACCACCTGAGCCTCCCAAGCCGCCCAAGCTGGTGCCGGGCGAGCCGCTGTGGGGACCGCCCGGCGGCGCGGAGCCGGCGCAGGGGGCGCCGGGCGCGCGCCAGGGAGCCGCGTCCGCGCCACCGGGGAGCGCCGGCGGCCGGAGCGGCT
>WHSM01000395.1 GCA_009380105.1 Micromonosporaceae bacterium | reverse complement strand
GTCGAGATGACGCTGACGAAGACGGACCTGGACATCGCGGGGCGCTATGTCTCCTCGCTGGCGCCGGCTCCGTTGCAGCCGCTGTTCGACAAGATCGTTTCTGAGTACGAGCAGACAGTCGCCGAAGTCCTGGCGATCACCAGGGAGCGGGAGTTGCTCGACGCGCAGCCGGTGCTGCAGCGCACCCTCCGGGTCCGGGACCGGTACCTGGAGCCGCTGCATCACCTGCAGGTGTCGCTGCTGAGCCGATACCGGGCCGGCCGGGCTGGCCGGGGCCAGGGAGCCGGCGCGGTGGACCTGGAGCGAGCGCTGCTGACAACGGTCAACGGCATCGCAGCCGGAATGCGCAACACCGGCTGACCCCGCCCCGCCCGGTGTAAGAGGTTTGTAAGTGCCCATGGGCGGCGCCTGGGCAGCGTCGCGGCGCAGAATGATCACATGCGAAATCTGCTGCGGAAGCCGTTGACGTGGGTGCTGCTGGGTGTCATGGCGATCGGCATCGTGGTCGGCCTGTGGCTGTTCCAGCCATGGAAGCTGTTCGTGGACCAGTCGGTGAACGAGGCGCTGCCGTCGGCCGCCGCGCCGACGACCGGGGGCGCCACTGCCGGCGACGCGACCGCCGACAAGCAGCCGACCGTGATCGCCGAGGGGACGTTCATCACGCACGAGCACGACACCAGCGGCACAGCTCAGATCGTGGAGCTGGCAGACGGGCGCCTGGTGCTCAGCATCGAAAAGCTCGACACCAGCAACGGCCCCGACCTGCGAGTCTGGCTCACCGACCAGGAGGTCAAGCCAGGCCGCGCGGGCTGGTCCGTCTTCGACGACGGCGAGTACGTCGAACTCGGCCGGCTCAAGGGCAACAAAGGCAACCAGGTGTACGAGATCCCCGCCAAAGTGGACGTGACGCAATACCGCAGCGTAAGCATCTGGTGCAAGCGTTTCGCCGTGTCCTTCGGCGCCGCTGAGCTCACCGCGGCGTAGGCCGCGGCCCCAGTGCTGCTTGCTGTGGGCGACGCTGTGGCTGGCGCCCCTGCCTCGACCCGACCGACGCGCGGCTGGAACACTGGCGGTTGGGTGACGAGGGAGTTTGCGGATGACTGACTGGCTGCTGCCCGAGGAGGTGCTGCGCGAGGCGCCGAGTTACACGCCGCGCGCGCACGAGCTGTCCGACCTCGAACTGCTGCTGTCTGTGGCGTACCAACCGCTGTCTGGTTTTCTCGGCAACGCGGACCTGGAGGCTGTCAGCCGGCGCGGGAAGCTCAGCGACGGCACGCCGTGGCCGGTGCCGGTGACGCTGGAGGTCCCGGCGGAGGTCACCGAGCGGTTCGACATGTCGAACCCGATGCGGCGGGTGCTGGTGCTCACCGACCCCGAAGGGGCTCCGGTGGCGGCCGTCGAGGTGGCCGAGACCTGGCCAGCGGACACCGGCTGGAGCTACGTGTCCGGCCCGGTGCGGCGGCTCGCCGAACCGGAGCACGGAGTGTTCCGGCGGCTGCGCTGCACTCCTGCGGAGGTGCGCGAGACCCTGCCGTCCGGCCGGGTGCTCGGCGTGATCCCGACCGGCCCGCTGCACCGGCCGCAGCTCGCCCAGATCGCGCACGCTGCCCGTACCCTGGCCGCGCATGTGCTGGTGCTGATCCCGGTCGCGGAGCCGGCCGCGGGCGGGCTGCCGCCCGAGGTGCTGGTGCGCACGGTCCTCGCCGCGGCGGACCGGATGCCGCCCGCCACGATCATCGCGGTCCCGATCGCGTCCCGGGGCGACGAGATCCGCGACGCCCTGCTGCGTTCCCGGGTCGCGGCGGCGTACGGCGTCACGCACCTGATCTCCACCGGCGCCGGGATCAGCGGCACGGCGGTGCGCGTGGTGGTGCCGCGCGAGCTGATGTACGACACTCGCGACGGCCAGTGGCGCTCCGCTGACGACGTGCCGCCGCCGCAACGTCGCCTGCCGCTCAGCCAGCGGGAGATCGACGGCCTGCTCGACCGGGGCGCGAAGCTGCCCGAGTGGCACACCCCGCCCGCCGTCGCGGAGGAGTTGCGCCGGGCTCGCCCGCCGCGCGACCAGCGGGGCCTGGTGGTGTTCTTCACCGGCCTGTCCGGCTCCGGCAAGTCCACGATCGCCCGGGGCGTCCACGACGTGCTGCTGGAGGACGGCGAGCGCAGCGTCACCCTGCTCGACGGGGATGTGATCCGCCGTCTGCTCTCCTCGGATCTGCGCTTCTCCCGGGGCGACCGGGACCTGAACATCCGCCGAATCGGCTTCGTGGCGGCCGAGGCGGCGCGGCACGGCGGGGTGGCGCTGTGCTGCCCGATCGCGCCGTACGCCGCCACGCGCGCGGAGATTCGGGCGATGGTGAGGGCGGTCGGCGGCGACTTCGTGCTCGTCCACGTCGCCACGCCGCTGGAAGTGTGCGAGCAACGCGACCGCAAGGGCCTGTACGCCAAGGCGCGCGCCGGCCAGATCCCGGCGTTCACCGGCGTCTCCGACCCGTACGAGGAGCCGACCGACGCCGACCTGGTGCTCGACACGCAGTCGATGAACGTGAACGAGGCGGTCGAGGCGGTGCTCGACCATCTGGCGACCGGCGGCTGGCTGGAGCTCGACGGGCTGCTCGACTCGCCGCTCAGAGCCGGAGTCTGACAGCCGGCTGTTCCGGCGTCGCTCCCGCGGCCATCCGGGACGTCGCTCCCGCGGCTATTCGGGGCGTCGCTCTCGTACCCCCGCCGTGGGGCTGGCTGAATCGGACGGCGACGGAGACGCGGACGCCGAGTCAGACGGCGATGGCGGGTCTTGCGGGCTCTCCGATGGCGAGGCCGAATCGGACGCGGTCGGCGAGACGGTGGCTCCCGGTGACGGCGACCCGGACGGACTCGATGTCGGCGCGGACGACGGAGACGCGGACGGCGAGACGGACGGCGGCCCGAACGCGGGGAACAGGATCGAGAACAGTGACAGCTCGGCGAGGTTGCGGAACTCGGCGAGCGCCTGCTCGGAGCTGTCGACGCGGGTGTCGCCCCTGGGGGCGCGCGGCGAGTCGAAGTAGACCATCGCCTTGATTGCCGGGAAGTCAGTCACCTGCCGCCGCGCCGAGGAGAAGATCCGCGCCTTGCTGACAATGTCGTCGGGGTGTTCGAAGACTCCCCACTCGGCGAGCATCAGCGGCTTGTCCGGGTGCGTCTCCACAGCCCAGTTGTAGAAGCCGGGCCAGCGCTCCTCGTCGCTGGTCATGTTGACCAGCCGGGCGAAGTCGCCGTGGTGGCGCGCGTCAGGGTCGGCGGTGACGTACGGGTCGAAGCCGATCCAGTCGACCACGTCGTCGCCCGGGTACAGGTCTTCGAACCACGGCTGGACGCCCCAGCCCTCGTACCCCATGTAGCTCATCACGAAGATCGCGTTGTCGACACCTTTGGCGCGCAGCCGCTCCGCGGTGTGCCGGAACATCGCGGCGTAGTCCGTCGCGGTCATCCCGGAGCCGGCCTCGGGTTTCACGTCGTTCTCGGGCTCGTGGTGGATGGCGAGGAAGAAGGGCTCGGGAAAGGTGTCGTTGACATGCTCGGCGAGCCGGTCGATGCGCTTGTCCTGCCCGCCGGCCGCGACATCGGCCCACGTGGTCCCCCAGGCGACCTTCCAGTTCAGCAGCAGCGCGCGCTTGCCCTCGGGGTCGCGCGCGACGGCGATCTCCTCGGCGGTCGGGAAGAGCTCGTCGCCGCGGTGGTAGCGGTGGTAGATATCGGCGTGCCGGTGGGTCTTGGCTTCGAAGTCGGCCAGCGCTTCGGGGGACGGGGTGTCGGTGAAGACGCCGGGTGCGACGCCCCACCAGGCGCCGCACTCGGGCACGAGTTGGTCCGACACCGGGCACGGTGACGCGCTCGGCTCGGGCGAAGCGGTCGAGGACGGGCTGGGATCCGCGGGCGCCGCGGCCCGCATCAGGGCGCCGCGCACCGCGGGGTTCAACACCGCCGCGCCGAGGACTCCGGCGCTCAGCACCGCCAGGGCGACGGCAAGCACGATGTGGCTGCGTGTTCTACCCATCACCAACCCAACGAGTGACTACAGGCGAAGGTGACACTACTATGCGTAGTCACATCGTCGAAGGATCTCGGGACTCAAGTCGCCG